>CAJVYT010000163.1 GCA_913009765.1 uncultured candidate division Zixibacteria bacterium | reverse complement strand
ACATACACCTCTTTCTAACATTTTTCTAACAGAACTAGCAATATCAACAGATAATAAGAAGAAACACCAGACACTGTGTTTTCTGTAAGTAGTTGATCATACTACAGGTTAGTGTCTGGTGCTTTCTGTTGTTCGGACAACTGAGCAAGCTCATAACCCGAAGGTCAGAGGTTCAAATCCTCTCCCCGCTACCAAATTTCTTAAACCACAATAGGTTACAAGCCTATTGTGGTTTTCTTTTGTCCACAAATAATTGACTTTCTAACAAAAAAAATTTTATAGCTTTTTATAAAGTGATTTTTGAGAAACTAATTTATTGCAATTTAGTAACTTAACATTTTCAGAATTAATCAAAACAAGGATTTCTTCGCATTCCAAAGGTCAGAACCCTAAGACTTTTATAAATTGTGAAAACAGCAGTTGAACTCTCTAATGACTTTGAATCTTTTGGTTAAAAATTCTTTCTGCGATGATGAAATCTTCTTTTGTATCAATTTCTGTCCATCTTAATCCTGAAATATCTAGAGCATAAAAAGGCACGTTTTTTACAATTAATCTTTCATACGCACTTTCGTAATATTCTTGATGATTTTGTTCGTCTTCCATCATTAATTCGAGTTCCGCAAACAAAAGCTTTGCTGTTTCACTACTAATTTTTTCGATACCTATTGATTCACCTATGGCATCTTTTGGATTAACAGTTTTACTGGCTTTAATTATCTGGTTTTTATCTTCAACAATAACTTTAATCTCTTCAGCATCAAGATTGATATTTTTGTCGATGCATAAACAGTTTGCATATTCACATTCAATAAGCTTTTTGAGTATATCTTTATCAAATACTACATCGGCATCAAATTTTACAAACGCTGAGTCCCCGACCAAATCCTTGGCTAACATCAGAGAGAAACCGGTATTTGTTTCCGCGTATCGTTCATTGGTAACAAAATAGGCTTTTAAATCCGGAAATTTTGTTTTCACAAATTCTATCATCTGCTCTTGTAAATACCCAAATACAAATATAATTTCATTTATTCCACAATCCTGAATATGTGATATCATCATTTCAAGAATTGTGTTGCCTCCAACTTTTAACAGACTTTTAGGGCAATTATCCGTCAATGGCCTGATTCTTGACCCAACTCCTGCGGCCAGAATGATAGCTTTTATCTTTGTTTTTTGTTCGATTTCTTTCATTATTTTATTTTCTTTTTAAAATTATTTTCAAACTGGGATTCACAATTTGGAAGCGACTATTTTTTAATTGTGGTGTAGTGCTTGCTGTCTATACGGTATCCTTGTTGCCAGCCACGAGCAAGACCATAAAAAAGCTGGCTAATCGCAAAAACCCATAGCATCGGTGTGAGTTTATCGAGAACCAAGGCAAAAGATAGCATAAAGATGAAAACGCCCTCATCAAAGGAAATGAATTTTCGTTGTTCACGTGCGCACCATCTCAAGTTTTCCAAAACGCCAAATCCAAGCCCAGCAGTATCTTCCTTTTTAACACATGACGCTTCTTTGGATAATTTTTCCAGGTATCCGCTGTCTCTGGACATTTTAGTATAGATGGTGACATATTTTATGTACCCACGCAGGGAATAGAAGGCAACCCCGGTAAAAGATAAAAATACAGGCAGTATGTTTTGAGATTGAGTATAAGCTGCATATCCCACCGATCCAAACCAAATGGTTACCTGTATCTGATCGGTCAACTTGTCAAAAAAACTTCCCGATGGCGAGGTGGTTTTTCTATATCGGGCCATTTGCCCATCCATACAGTCAAGTACATGGCTCCACTGAATTAAGACCGCTGCAATAATGAAATTCACTGTTCCACCCATAATAATAAACAGAGCAGCTATAATTGCGGTAATGAAAGAAAATAGTGTAATCAGGTTTGGAGTTAACCATTTAATATCCACTACTACATAATTAACAGCGATAGCCAAAGGTGACGTTACAAAAGAGGACCACCACTCATCATCTTTATTTTTTGTTGCCCATAAACGGGTCAGTTTTTCATTCATACTCTATACTACCTACCTATATCAAAGATTCATTCTCTAAATTTTCTTTCATATAAGGAGGCATCGGGTTATGATCATTGATTAAGGTCATTTTTTTTATTTCAACGCTTTCAAAACTAAGTAAGACATTTTTTAGCGAATCTAAAAAGAACTGAATGTCCGCAAAAAACAAATTACCGATATTACCAACTTGAAATACTTTATTTTTAAAGCACCCTTTACCTTCATAAATAATAATAAATTTTTCACGTAATTTTTGACGGAAAATAGTGACGTCAATATGAGCAGGTATACGTACAGTGGTTAAAACAGAACACATATTTTTTTCATCAATCAGAAACTTCAAGCCTAAATTTAACATACCTTTTCTTAAAATATTTGCTTTGTCTTTAATATCTGCGAAGTGATTGGAAATCCCGTAATTGAGTATATTTTCCAGTGCTTGTTCCAGAGCATAAAACAAATGAACAGCGGGCGTATTTGGTGTCTGCGAATAATTCTTAATGAAATTGTAAAATTTATACAAGTTTAAATAAGTGGTTTTAACGGGAAGATTTTTCAACTTTTCGAATTCTTCTGTTTTTCCAACAACAAATGATAATCCGGAATAAGAGCAAATCGCCTTTGAACTCGAGCTTGAAAAAAATGAGATATTACTTTTTTCCATATCGATAACTTCTGCACCAGCACTACTCACACAGTCGACAATAAACATCGCACCGTTTGCTTTGGATAAAGTGCCAACTTTTTCCAAAGGATTCAACATGCCAGAGCTTGTTTCATGATGAACCATCGCCACGACATCAATTTCATGTCTTTTCAGATATGTTTCTATTTTTTTCAAATCAAAACATTCTCCCCAGGCAAATTCCAAAAGAAAAGTATTTTTATTATGAATTTTTGAAATGTCGTACAACCGCTCACCAAATTCACCATTGGATATAATGAGAATTTTTTTATTACCGACGACGGAAGAAAGTATTGATTCATTTGCTGCTGTCCCTGAGCCAGTAATCACAACTGCACGATAATCAGCAATATTTTTTATCTCGAAAAGTTTCAGTAATTTATTTTCGATACTTTGCAATAAACAATCAAATTCGACTTCTCGATGACAAATATCTTGTTTAGAAATCGCTGTTCGTACATTTTGAGCTATATTGACTGGTCCTGGGGTAAATAGCAAATATTTATTCATTTTTATTTTCGTTATTCTTTTATATTGTTCAAATATTTTATCTTCTAATCATACTTCTTTTATTTTTCAACCATTCGCTAATCTCTATGTTTAGTCAAAAAAACATTGAGGTATTACTTTGAAAGCTATAATTAAACTTTCCAAGCCCGAAAGAATGCTTAAACTTCAAGTACTTAGCCAACTCATTAAAAATGAGCCAGTGGAAGTCTCCACAATCACCTCTCAATTAGATGCAAGTGCCACATTTTTATTATTTTCTGGGCAATAGTGATAAATGAACGAAGCATATTAAGGTAATCTAGCTTGAGCTTATAGTCAAGCTAGATTATTATATAGTTTCTTTGCCTGCGAATATGCCCGCACCATATTTAACAGAATCAGTTGCCCCAAATAGATAAATAATTCCACATTTAACATACACTTCTTTCTAACAATTTTCTAACAGAACAAGCAATAACAACAGATAATACAAGAAAACACCAGACAATGTGATCCTTGTAAGTGATTGTTATTGCAACAGGATAGTGTCTGGTGCTTTCTGTTGTTCGGACAACTGAGCAAGCTCATAACCCGAAGGTCAGAGGTTCTTTTGTGACTCCATCCTTTTCCATCTCTTGAATATCAATTCCATGTAATTTCAAACAATCTGGGCAATCTGCTATTCTGCCTTCATATAGAGCATTACTGTCCATGATGAAAAAGTGTTAAGCATACAAAACAAAAATGGAATAACTAATAAGGTTATCCAGCGATTGAGGTAATTTTATTATTTAAATGAATAAGATAGTTTTCGTCAAGTGGATCTAAATAAGTTCTAATGTCGTCAGCATCGCCGCTTAATATCACTCTCAGCAAACTCTGGATGTTTCAGCAAATACTCCAAAGGTTTTTCAGAATTCCCAAGTGAAAAAACAGATATCTTAAGAGTATCTTCCCCTAGGATAACTTCTTGAACCATAAGTTGTAATAAACGCGTCTGCTCTTCTGGAGTTAATTCATTATATACAGCACGAAAATCTTGGAGGGTTTTAGAGAGCAATTCAATATCAATCTGATAGTCTTCAAGCTGTCCAATTTCGAATTCCAGTCGCTGAATGTACTCTTCTAATTGATCTTTCCTAGCTTCAAGTTCTGGAAGCCTATTAGACATAACTATTGGCTTTTTAGAAATGATTAAAGATATAATATGAGCCGGAGGGGATCCTCCCCCAAACTTTTGGATTGTCTAAATTGGCAAACCGATTGAGGCATTATCAAATAGCTGTTAAAATTACCTTATTGTGTTATGTCTCAATAGGATACATTACCGCAGTTCTTCTTGAGGTTCGCCACCCTATAACTTATTAAGTATTATATAGTTGACAACCTGTCAAAAAGTGAGTATGTTAAAACCGGTAATGCTTTATATGGTTCGCCAAAAGTGGCTTATAGGTAGCTGTAGCTCATTAAGTTATAGTGCCGCAGTTACATAAGAATGTCTGTCCTATAGGGATTCTTCTGTTAGGTTCAGGCATGCCTGAACCTAAGTAAAACAAGTATCTCTCTTCTATTGACAAACTCCAATTTTATTTGAATAATTATATATATGAACAATAATAATTTTCCTCTACAAGTTGCCATTGTGAATATTACTCTAAAATTGAGTAATCCAATTATTCTTCTTGAATACCCCGGCACATCTTTAAGAGGGATGATTAAAAAATCATTATTAAATAATTGGGGAAAATTTTATCTCGGATTTGATACTTCCGAGGAATTATTTTGGATCGATGCTTTTTGGAAGAGTTCTCATCTTCCAAGACCGTATGGTATTATTGTAAATCCTCTTGATGCTCAATCAAAAACTATTACTGATACATTTATTTTTGGTATAGCTCTCTATGGTAATGCTATTCAGTTCTGGCGGCGTCTGATAGAACAAATTGACTGGTGGGGGGGACATTATAACCCTGATGACAAAGGTTTATGGAATGGTAATTTTTCTGTTCAAAAAGTAAATTGCCGCACAAACGGACAACTGCTTTTTGAAAAAAATAAATTCACCGGTATTTCACCATACGAATTAACAATGAGTGAAGCATCTTCCATCTCAAGATATTTACATTTTAATAAATCTGTCCAACTTATTTTCAACGCTCCACTTTGGTTAAGAGGAAAAGATAACAACCGTTGGATAGAATATGATAAATTTGATTTGAATCTTTTTACTTCTAAAATAGTGAGTCATGCAAATAGGCTGAATAGAACTTACACAACAGACACACATGAATTAGGTGTTCCATCTTTAAAAGATGTCAAAGTT
The DNA here is from genome assembly GCA_913009765.1 of uncultured candidate division Zixibacteria bacterium. The sequence goes on along the minus strand of CAJVYT010000163.1, from coordinate 3,414 downwards.
AAGGCTGACTGTAAACCGGTTTCATGGGCTGTTTATTCTAACAAAGCTCCCAAGGAACCCGGGCAGCAAGAATTTATTAGAGGAATAAAAGGGGAAGTTATATTAGACGGAAACTTAGAAGAACTTTCCACCCTTCTTTTATTCGGTTCCTGGATTGGAGCAGGCAAAGGAACTACCCAAGGACTCGGTTTTTATCAACTTATAGAAACTAACAAACAACATGTTTTGTCTGACAATCTTTTTGAGCAGGTTATTACCATTGAAAATCTTCAAAATGCGTATGATGAAATCATAACTGATGATACCGATGACGATTATCATTTAGAAAATGATATTGATATCTATCAAATACAGTCACAGTTAAAAAACGGGCAATACAAACCGGCTCCATTAAGAGGTGCTGTAATACCGAAAGCAAATGGCTCTTTTCGTTTTTTAGCTATTCCTAACTTTCTTGATAGAATTGTTCAGAGGGCGGTATTACAGATTATTACTCCATTGTTAGAACCTACTTTTGAATCATCTTCGCATGGATATAGAATAGCTCGTTCACGATATACCGCCGCCAGACAACTTAATCAACTCAGATCTGAAGGATATAAGTATGTTATTGACGCTGATATAACAAAATTCTTTGATACAGTAAAACATGATATTTTACTGAAAAAACTTAAAGAAACTATTCAAGATAAAAAAGTTCTGTCTTTAATTGAAAATTGGATAACAGCTGATGTATTATTTAATAAGAATCGACTTAAGCGTAAATTCGGTTTACCTCAAGGCATGTCACTCTCACCTATCTTAGCAAATGTATATCTTGATAAATTTGATGAAACGATTGAAAAACATGGAATCAAACTGGTTCGTTATGCTGATGATTTTATTATGCTCTGTCGCGATAAAAATCAACTCGTTAATGCCAAAAAAATTGCTGAAAAAGCACTTGATAAAATTGGTCTAAAAATTTCAGCTAAAAAAACCAAACTGACAAGTTTTGATGAAGGATTTGATTATTTAGGTTTTCTATTCGTTCGTTCGGTAATAGTAGAAAAAGAGAAAAAAAATAAAAAGAAAACACTATTACCAATTGACAAAGAAGATGTTATTGCCGAATTGTCCCGTTTAGGCTATGAGAAAGTCATAGGGCGAAAATCTACATATTTCAATGGAATACAAATCAGAAGCAATGATTCGTTCTTGAGAACTATTTGGCTGATGACTCCCGGAAGTAAAGCATTAAAAAGTATGGGCGTCTACAGGTAAAACACTATGGTGCCGAGTTACTCTCTTTATCCTTATCACAGGTTGAACAAATTATAGTTGCCGGGTCTGTTTCTCTCTCGCCGGGGTTAATTCAAACTTGTCTTAAAAATAATGTACCTGTGATTTTCATCAGTCATTCAGGAAAATATCAGGGCAGACTTTCACCGGACAATTCAAATTCTATCGAACTCTGGGAAAAACAATTAGAAAAATCGAAAGATTTAGTTATTTGTTTCACTTCTATAGCATTCATAGTTGTCTCCTTTCATAGCTGTTGTGTTCTATTATTATTCATCAAATTCGCATTCTTCAACACGAATTCCATAGTTAATTTTATGTTCTCGAACGATTAAGTACAACAAAGCTAAACCAAAAAACATTGAAGAACCGATAGTACCCAAATTAAACCCTCCTGATTTGATAGGCTTTGTAAGCAGATCACCAAAAGTTGCTCCGAAAGGTCTCGTTAAAACAAATGCAATCCAAAACAAAACAACTGAAGACACCTTTGTATAATAATACATAAGAGCAGTAACAATAAGTAACCCGCTAATTATGACAGCCCCTCCGGCAAATCCAAACCCTGAAGATTCAGCCAAAAAATCTCCTAATGCTGTTCCTAATGTATTAGCAATAAGAAATGCTAACCAATAAAATGATTCAGCTTTTGAAGTTACAATCTCCTCAACTGACAGGGATTTTTCTTCATAACGCCATACCGCAAGCACTATCAATAAAGTAGTAAACAAGATTAAAGAACCAACGGCATAGCCCAACCCTAAGGTACGATCCATAAAATCTGACATTGCCGAACCTGCTATACTTGTTGCCGTAAAAACCAACCAATAAACAGATGGGTGGTATTATTCCATCACAGGTAGGAAAGACATTATTTGTACCATATTCGTAAATAGCAGCTGTATTATTATTCAAATAGGGACAGTCATAACAAGAGGACGGTGATCTTGCTTCGATTTGTCCAACAACTATATCACTTCCATTTAATGTATATGATCGAATATTAACGTAATTATAATTAAAATACCATCCTGAATCAGCAAAACTAACAGACGGAAATATTAATACCGTAAAAATAAGAATTAGAATAAATAGTATAAACTTAGCATGGAATGATTTGAAAGAAATCAAATAACTACCAAGCAGTCTATTTGTCGATTTAAGCATTTGAACCTCTGTAATTATATTTATTCGATTTTTTTTTGATCTAAAGAGAACTTATAAAATCCGCTTTTAAGTTAAAAATAATATACCTGACATTCAAGACATGACAAGTCCTATTTTTGAACAGAATATGAGTTATAACTAATTTCTCAAAAGGTGAAGAAGTTATAAATCATATTACCAATTGTACGATTAAAACGGTCACAATAGAGTGTAATTCCTTGTGCCACAACGAGAGCATGGGGAGGGCACCACCATTTTATTGTCTACAATGATATAGTAGATTGCGTTCTATATTTCGTTAAAAGGGGGTGGTCTTTTGGTCTTGACAGAATTAACTTCTCTGTTATATTGCTGTTGCTTGAGATTACAATCAAGTATGACCTATTTTATCCGCATGCAAAAAAATAGTAACACTAAGGATATTTCTATGAAAATGACATCTCACATATTCATGGCAACAATGCTGTTCATTGCAGCTTTTACTTTACAAACTTGCTCAAGCTCTGACACAAAGCCGACGGGTCCTGACACTCAACTTAATCCCGAAGTGTTATTTGTAGCTCCCTCTTCCGGAGCCCCCGGTCTTTTATTGAATATCACCGGCTATACAATAAATCCGTCTGATACAGGCATCGAACTTCTTGTTGGTGACCAACCCACCCCTTTCACTTTTGACAGTTCAGGCATTCACGCTCTAATACCGCTTTTTTTGGACACAGCCATAAACTGGTCTGTCCCCCCGTTGACAGCCCAAGCTGTTACAATATATAAGGATGGTGAAGTTGTTGCATTGGCAAAGGCTGCCGTAACAGTTGATTCTTTGCCACATGCCGACGGTTCAACGGCTATGCTTCAAAGTGATTTTGCTAAACTAACCAACTCTCTGCATACGATTTATTCATCCCTTCCAAATGTACCCGGCACAGACTCACGCCTGCAAGGTTATCAAGAGGCAGTCATGGCCAT
>CAJVYT010000162.1 GCA_913009765.1 uncultured candidate division Zixibacteria bacterium | reverse complement strand
GAACTCCTACTTCTGGCACAGAACCATTAGCGGTCAGTTTCACCGACCTTTCAACAAATGCTCCAACAGCTTGGACTTGGGATTTTGGTGATGGTGGAACTTCCACATTACAGAACCCTTCATATACTTATAATACCGCCGGAACCTATACCGTAGCATTGACAGCTACTAATGCTTATGGTTCTGATACACAGACAAAAGTTAGTTATATTACTGTAAATCCTTGTGTAACTCCTACGGCAGGTTTTGTTGGTTCGCCGACATCCGGTGATTATCCGCTTGCTGTAAGTTTTACCGACCAATCAACAGGTGCAACATCCTATTCATGGACATTTGGTGATGGTGGTACTTCTATAGTTGCAAGTCCGTCACACACTTATAGTGCTGCAGGTACTTATTCAGTAACTCAGACAGTGACAAATTCCTGCGGATCAGACCCATTAACCAAAACTAATTATATTACCGTAACAACACCACCATGTGATGTTCCGGTAGCTTCATTTAGCGGAACACCTACAAGCGGTGATTATCCGTTAACTGTAAACTTTACCGACGCATCTACATTCAGCCCAACTTCCTGGAGTTGGACATTTGGTGATGGCGGTACATCGACAGTACAAAACCCAAGCTATACTTATACAACTGCAGGAACCTATTCGGTTTCTTTGACAGCAACAAATAGCTGTGGTTCCAATGCTGTTACACAAACCAATTATATTACCGTAACAACACCACCATGTGATGTTCCGGTGGCTTCATTTAGTGGTACACCTACTTCAGGTAATACTCCATTAACAGTAGCTTTTACAGATGCCTCGACATTTAGTCCAACTTCCTGGAATTGGGATTTTGGCGATGGTGGAACATCAACAGTACAGAACCCAAGCTATACATATACAGCTGCAGGAACCTATTCGGTTTCTTTGACAGCAACAAATAGCTGTGGTTCCGATATTGTTACACAAACTAATTATATTACCGTAACTGACCCACCTGTTGGTGGTTTTTGTGATGATTTCCAGGATGGTGATATTTCTAACTGGTCAATTTTATCTGGTACTTGGACTGTAAGTGGCGGTCAGCTTGATGGAACAATTGCTGCTGACAAAGGTTTTATTATATCACCTGTCGGAGATGTTGCCGATGGAACTATTACAGTTGACTGGACTTCTTTAACCGGTGGAACATGGACAAACGGTATTGTTGTTTTCGGTTATATTGATGCCAATAATTACCGTGTAGCAGATTTCCGTGATGGTGCCAATAAATGGTATATTCGCGAATTTGTTGGCGGAACACAATCTAACAAAGCATCATTTGCCGAAACAATTAATACGAATCAGCAATATGCTATGGAAGTTGTTATCGATCCAAGCGGATTAGTAACGGTTAGTGCTGACGGAGTTCAAAAAATATCTTACAATTTTGGAAATGTACAGACAGGTCTTGTCGGTCTTGAAGTTAATCAATCACACTCGCAGTTTGATAATTTCTGTGTAAATGCTGATACACCTCCACCACCGGCTCCAACAGCAGAATTTTCGGGTACTCCGACATCAGGTAATACACCACTTAGTGTTGTATTTACTGATTTGTCTACCGGCAGCCCTACTTCTTGGAGTTGGACATTTGGTGACGGCGGTACTTCTACTGCTCAGAACCCATCCTATACATATAATACTGCAGGTACTTATACCGTATCATTGACAGCTACCAATGCTCAAGGATCTGATGTAAATACCAAAACAGGTTATATCACTGTTACTGATGCCGGTAGTTGGACGACTATTACCTATGATGATTTTGAAGCAGGCTGGGGAAATTATTCTGACGGTGGTGGTGATTGTTCCCGCTATACCGGCGGTACGTATGCTGCTCAGGGATCTGCTGCTATAGATATTCAAGATAACAGTGGTGTTGCTTCATCATTTTATCACAGCAGTAGTTATAACGTCACAGGTTATCAACAATTAGAAGTGACTTTTGATTTTATTGCTGTAAGTATGGACAACAGTAATGAAGATTTCTGGGTACAGTATTATGATGGTTCCAGTTGGGTTACTTTAGCAGCATTTGCTCAAGGAATTGATTTTAATAATAATACTTTATACACTGCAACTGTTACTTGGAATAATACTCAGGTTACTTTCCCCGCAAATGCAAAACTAAGATTTATGTGTGATGCAAGTGGAAACTGGGATGATGTATACATTGATGTTGTAGATTTCCACGGTACAACAACAGCGGCAGCATCTGTCGGAGGTCCGATATTGTTAAGCAGCTCTGCTCAAAGTGAAATGCTTACAGAGTTAGTTCCTGATGAATTTGAACTTAATCAAAACTATCCAAACCCATTTAACCCGACGACCTCAATAGCCTTTAGTTTACCACAGGCAGATAATGTACGCTTGATTGTGTACAATGTCTTAGGTCAAGAAATTGCTGTCTTAGCCGACAGACAATTTTCAGCAGGTAATCATACTATTGAATGGGATGCAAGTAATGTTTCTTCCGGCATGTATTTATACCGCTTAGAGACATCTAACTTGACCTCAACAAAGAAAATGTTATTGCTTAAATAACAATATTCTACCCTTAGTTAAAAACCTGACTGTTTGCGGCGGTCAGGTTTTTTTATTGTGATTTTGTGATTTCTTGTGTACTTTCATTGAAATGAATATATAAAAGGCAATAAAGAAATTTGGAATTTTAATTCTATTGAAACATAAAAGTGTATAAGAATTATGAAAAAACTGATCATTATAATAATTAGTTTTATATTAGTTCAATCAGCCTTGGCAGCTTCATTTTATGAACTGAAAGCAATTCCTTATGATTCGGCAAATGCCGCTAATATGAAAATTTGGTTTCCGGTAAAAGCGACTCAATGCCAAGTTTCCATACGGATTTTAGATAAAAATAATAAGCATGTCCGACAACTTATAAAGCAAGTTGTTAAAAATGGGTATTATAACATCTATTGGGATAAAAAAGATGATTCAGGAAAATTTGTTGAAGAAGGGAACTACAAAACAGCTATTATTTCCTGTGACTATAAAAGGTTAGAACCAATAAGTGTACATTATGCTGATGGAGAGAAAGCAGTTTTGTTATCTGCCGGAGACGACAGCAGAAACCCATCTCTTCAACTGAGTTTACTTCAGGACTCTTTACATGTCTCTTTAGATATAGTTAATAATCGAATGAACCATACTGCAACGATTTTTAAAGATAGTTTATTTGTTGGTGAAAAACATTCTATTACATGGGTACCGAAGACAATAATACCTACCGGGAAATATTACTATAAATTAAAAGTAAATGATTTTGAATATTTGATACCGTTTACATATAAAAAGTGAATTTTATGAAAAATCATATTCCTCGTATCATCTGTTTTAGTTTCTTTCTCTTATTCGTTGTTTCCTGTACAAAAAGACAGACTGTTTTGTACAATCAACCTTCAGTACATCAAGAAGCAGGTCATTTTGAAAAAGCATGGGTTGATCCACAGATAAGATATACTGATACTCTTATAACAATTATAAAAGCAAGCCGTGTTGATTCTTTTTATGTAGATAAACAAGCTCCGAGATTCAAAGACAATCTTACCTCTTTAGCCTTTGAGGTGAAAGAACCTCGTTGTTTCACTTCGGTACTTTTATTAAATAATGAGGGTAAAGTTCTTTCTGTTTTAGCCGCCGATGAGTTGTCTATCGGTCATTATAAGGTAACTTTGAATTCATCCCAAATCTCTTATGTGCAACAGCCTGCCGAACGTTTCTTTTTGAAAATAGATTTCTGTGGGTTCTCTGTTATAGAGCAAATCAAATAGTTCCCAAAAGTATAGAGATTGTCCAATCTTAGTACAGCGTATCTGCTTTATTTCAATAATTTACAACCGATACTATAAGTAAGTTTACCGATTTGATGAGTCGGTTCGGAAGGTAAAAAAAGATTCAACAGGAGTAAAAATGCCAAATATTCTGGTTGTCGATGATAAAGATTCGATGCGCAACATGTTGACTGAGACCCTGCATGAAGAGGGGTATCGTGTTGATTCAGCCTCGTCCGGCAAAAAAGCTCTCGATTTAATTCACAATAAATCTTATGATTTAGTTTTGACAGATTTGAAAATGCCTGACATTGATGGATTAAAAGTGCTTTCAGGTATTAAAGACTTAGATGACGAGACAGCGGTGATTCTTATGACTGCTTTTGGTACTATTGAAGATGCTGTTGAAGCTATGAGACTTGGTGCCTATGATTTTATTACGAAACCGTTTGATACCGACCATCTGTGTGTTTTAGTTGGACGTGCCTTAGAAAACAGACGGCTTGTTGCGGAGAACTCTCTCTTGCGTCAAGAGCTGTTTGGTTCTTCTAATTTTGGTCAGATTATCGGTAAAAATGATAAGATGATTGAAGTGAGCAAACTGATTCAAAAGGTTGCCTCTTCTGACGCTTCTGTTTTACTACAGGGCGAATCAGGTACCGGTAAAGAACTGTTTGCCCGGGCGATTCATACCTTGTCATTCAGAAAAGATAAACCATATATAGCTCTCAATTGTGCAGCTATTCCCGGTGAGCTTTTGGAGAATGAATTATTCGGTTCTGAAAAAGGTGCTTTTACCGGTGCCCATGCTCGTAAAATGGGTAAGTTTGAAATTGCTCATACCGGAACAATTTTCTTAGATGAAATCGGCGATATGGATATTACTTTACAGGCTAAACTTTTAAGAGTTCTGCAGCAAAAGAATTTTGAACGTTTGGGCGGTACAAAAACTGTTGATGTTGATGTTCGGATTGTTGCTGCCACAAACATGGATCTTCCTGAATTGATTCGCCTGAAGAAATTCCGTGAAGATTTGTATTATCGTTTATCTGTTTTTCCGATTTTCGTTCCGCCTTTACGGGAGAGAGCAGATGATGTTGCCGAACTTGCCGAGTTTTTCATAGAAAAATTCTGTCGAGAGATGAAAAAATCAATAAAATCACTAACCAAAGAAGCCGGAAATCTTTTAATGAAATATCATTGGCCGGGTAATGTTCGAGAACTTGAAAATACAATCGAACGGGCAATTATTTTATCAGAAGGTAAAAAAATTACTCCTGACCATTTGGCTATTCGTTTGAGACGTGACGACGAAGTACAACTGCGAGAAGGTGCCGGACTCAAAGAAATCGGCGGGTATGCTCAAAAAAGAGCCGAAAAAGCTGCTATTATTAGAGTACTCAAAGATGTCAGAAATAATAAACGAAAAGCATCAAAAATTTTAAAAATTGACTATACAACTTTGTTTGACAAGATTAAGAAGTATGAAATAGATAAGGCTATGTCGGAGGGGGCATAGAAACTATCTTGGTATGAGAGAAAAGGCTGTCACAACTGACAGCCTTTTTTTTTACATGTATTTGAAAAACAACATACAGATAGAATTAGCAGGCTTGAAAGCAAAACCCTTTTAGTGGTTTTGTCAGTGATGGTGGAAATGCTAAAGATTTCCGCCCTACAAAATTACAATTGTAGGGTTCGGGAATGCCCGAACCTTGCTTTAGGAACAGGCATGCCAGTTCCCTACAAAAAAAGAGTTACCTTGCCCGCCTAAGCAGGGTTGAAAAGGCAGTTTAGAATCTCCTTTCCGGCGAAGGGCTTGTTGATAAACCCTCCATTCAGTCTTTGCGAGTCGAGTGAGTGAAAACGAACGAGACGTGGCAATCTCTAACTTAGTGCTTAACAAAAACATGAGATTGCCACACTTCGTCCGCAATGACAGGAAATTTGACTTTTTCAACAAGCCCCTCTGCAGGTAAGGGGTGTGATGAAGTTTGGTAATTTAGAGATGGTGAGAAAAGTAATAAATTTATTATTACAGAAGTTGTCATTGCAAATTTGTAAGCTAATTTTAAATTTAAATTAACCCTTTACACCTTCCCTGCGAACGCAGGGAACCAGACTGTATGCATTAAGAATACTTTGAAAGGAAAAATCCAAGATAGGATGACTTAGTAAACTTTGTTCTGTCAGTTCTCAACCCGCTTAGGCGGGTCAGGAACCGACAGAACAATAATGTAATAGGATTATATCTCTATAAACTCACATCCTGGCGAATACTCAGCATGACATTTTTTTAAAAACAACAATGTTGGATTCCCAATCAAGTTGGGAATGACATTATTAAAGAAATAGTATTGCACGTTTTGATATGTTGCTAAATATGTTTCTGTTCTGGACTCTGTGTCAAGCACGGAGAGGAGTTCTGAAGTTTGTCGGGTTTCTCTCTATTATAAAAAGATGAGATTGCCACGTCGCTTCGCTTCTCGCAATGACTGAATTGGGGAACAACTTGACATTTATACTCAAAAATCGTTTGTTGTGACATGACTGAAATAGATAAAACTGAAAAAATTGAAATTATTGTTGATGAGGGTACAGGACAAGAACGAGTTGATGTATATCTTGCCTCTCATCCTGATTTAGAACTTACCCGTAGTAAAATTCAAAATTTGATTACAAATCACGCAATTTTACTGAATGGGATAGAGGCAAATAAAAAACAAAAAGTAAAACCTCATGACACTATAATAATTGCTATCAAACCCGAAGAAGAAATCCGTTTGGAAGCGGAAGATATTCCTTTGGATATTGTCTATGATGATGAATATCTTGCTGTTGTCAATAAACAGCCGGGGTTGGTGACTCATCCGGGTACAGGAAACAAAAGCGGTACCTTGGTAAATGCTCTGCTGTATCATTTTCCAAAATTATCGCAGGCAACAGATAAAGACAGACCGGGGATAGTACACCGTTTGGATAAAGATACTTCAGGGCTTTTAGTCATTGCAAAAAATGATACGGTACATCTGAAACTTCAGCAGGCAATTCAAGCTCGTGAAGTAAAACGCACCTATTTAGCTTTAGTGTGTGGTCATCTGAAAGATGATTTTGGCGAGATAAATCTTCCAATCGGACGATCAATCAATGACCGTAAAAAAATGACTGTCACAAATGTCGGAAGCCGTGAAGCTATTACCGTATACAAACTTCTAAGCAGATACAGAACGTATGACCTTTTGGAAGTAAATTTGCAAACAGGACGGACACATCAGATTCGGGTGCATTTTTCACATCTTGGGCATCCTGTTTTTGGAGATGCTGAATACGGCGGACGGGATAAATGGCACAAAGGCATATTTGGTCCTGAACGTCCTCTTGCCAAAAGATTGTTGGGGATGATGAAACGGCAGGCACTTCATGCCCAGAAACTTGCCTTTACTCATCCGATAACCGGAGAAAAAATTGCTCTTGAGGCGAAGATTCCTGATGATTACAATAGAGTTATCAATATATTGAATAATGAAGGTGCATAGGTTTTTCACATCGTCAGGAATGGGTTCCTGACGACTCAAGTGAATAACGAAGGTGCGTAGTGAGTAGTTTTAACAGTTAATAAATTGGAGAATTATATGTTTTGTCCAAAATGTAAGTATGAATACAATTCTGAAGTCAGCGTATGTCCTGACTGCAATGAAACATTGGTCACAGAAGATGAGTTGAAAAATATTATCGAAGATGAAAAGAAAGTTTCATCTGAAACGATTGTAGATGAATTAAGGAAGCTTGGGCTTTTGTACCAATTTGAAGATGCAACAGCACATTCAAAAGATATTGAATGGGTGCATATTGCCAGATTGAATTCTCAGCAAATGGCAGATATGATTCTTGAGGTTCTCCATGCAAAAAATATTGCTGCGGTTATTCACTCTGAAACCGGCTATTTTGGGATGACCGGACAAATTGGTATGTCATCTTATAGCCCTATTGGCGGAGGATATTCTCTTTTTGTTGATGGGAATTCACTTGAAGATGCTGACAACGAAGCGAAAATTGTACTTGGTGATGAATGGGAAAAGTGTAAACTCGTAAATATTGAATCTTAATTTTTGCACCCAAAATCAGTTTATAAAGGGAAGTTTTATGGGAAAATATTCAACAACAGCAATAATATGGTTTGTATTAGGGGGGGCTTGCATAATTGGAGGGCTTATATATGGCGGTACAATAATTGTACTATTTGGAGCATTACTGCTGAGTGTAGGTTTTAGAAAGAAAAGTAAAAAGAAGTCATAAGCAAGTATCTCCCAAAAACCAATACTTGAGTAGTCAGTCCGCCTCGGCAGAAAGTATATTTCTGAATTAAAGGTTACCCTCAATATATCTTTACTCAATTATTGACATTTTTTGTCTGTAATCGTATATAACACAATGACACAAAACAATTCAGATTCAAAGATAACGTATGCCGATTCAGGCGTAGACGTAAAAGCCGGCGAAGAAGCGGTCAACCGTATCAAAACACTGGCAGCCTCAACATTTAACTCGCAGGTACTCCAAGGGTTAGGTGCATTTGGCGGATTTTTCCAACCTGATATCTCCAATATAAAAAATCCGGTTCTGCTCTCATCAACAGATTCAGTCGGCACAAAGCTCAAAGTCGCATTTATGACTGACAAGCATAACACTGTCGGACAGTGTTTGGTGAATCACTGTATCAATGATATTTTAGTTCATGGTGCCAAGTCGATGTTCTTTTTAGACTATATCGGTGTCGGAAAACTTAACCAAAATACAGTTGCTGAAATTTTAGAAGGTCTTGCTCTTGCCTGTAAGCAAAACAATACTGCTCTTATTGGCGGTGAAATGGCGGAACTGCCTGAATTCTACCAAGACGGGGAATACGATTTAGTCGGCTTTGTGGTCGGCATGGTTGACAAAGATAAAATTGTCAACGGCTCGACTATCAAAGAGGGCGATATTTGTCTCGGGCTTCCATCTACAGGACTTCACACGAACGGCTATACCCTTGCCCGCAAAGCCGCATTTGAAATTGGAGATCGGAAGAGCGTCGTGTAGGGAAAGAGTGTAGATCTCGGTGGTCGCCGTATCATTAAAAA
>CAJVYT010000161.1 GCA_913009765.1 uncultured candidate division Zixibacteria bacterium | reverse complement strand
TAACTGCGTCTTATGTCTAGTTCTTTTTTTTTTTTAATGATACGGCGACCACCGAGATCTACACTCTTTCCCTACACGACGCTCTTCCGATCTAACTGTTTTCCTCCAAGAACCGAGACACTATTCACAGATTCTTTTGCAACTTGTAAAAGACAATCATTTACATATTGATTAACTGGCTCTATTTCTGGATTTATAAAATTTTCATTTGTAGAATTACTTTTAATGTATATTATGGTTCCGATTACCGCTATTACTATTATTGCAATGATTATAAAAAAGGTAATTCCTCCGATCATGAGAAAATTAACTCTTCAATATATAAAAATCTATTGGATATCCTGTTTTGTTGAAAATCTTTTTTATAGGAGAATTTATATACTCCAATTTTTTAATGAAAATTATAAAATGAGGTGCAAGCAAAACTTGTATATTAAAATGGAAGATTTCGAAAAAGGATCAAAAAGCTTTTCCGACGACGATTTTGATGACCGGTTAGAAGAATTAGACTTGGACGATTAATCTGATAATTTCGTAAGGGTTATTTGGTTGTTTGTCGTAGATAATTCTTTACCATTTGTCTTAATTAATATTTTTAACTTTTCTATTTTTCTTTTTGAAATCCAAATATTTTTGAGTTTTATGTCTAAACCATTTCCAATTTTCATTTTATTAAATTCAATTTTTTTAGATCTAAGATTACCGGAAACTAATACCGCAAACCCTAACGACCATAGATACATAAGAAGAAATCTAACTTCATCATCTACAAATACACCATGAAACATAGAAATAACCCCAAAACAAAAAGAACCGCATAAAACAGCAATCAATACCGCTTTTTCTTCAATGGATAAATTGACATCTTTCTTATACTTTTTCCATAATCGATAAATAACAGCAAACCATAAAGCAGCAAAAAATACAAAACCGGGGATGCCGGTGTTGGCAGCAATATCAATAAAATCATTATGAGCCGATGATACTTTTCGGATTTCATCTACATCTGATGGAATATAGCCGGTATACGATTCTTTAAAATTCCCCAAGCCAACACCAAAAATTGGATTATCGGCAATCATTTTAAAAGAGTTTTTCCAAATATAAACCCGTCCTGCTTTGTGTACTCCACTATATTCTTTATCGAATTCGCCTACAAACCGCTGTTGAACCCCCGGAAGCAACGATAAGAATATAAACAAAACAACAGTAAATATCAGCCCTTGTTTCCACCAAGTTTTTCCAAGAAGTATAAAAAGAAGAATAGTCGCCAACACAATTGCCAAAATAGGAGCTCTGCTGAATGTTAAAATTGACATTAAAATAGCTGAAACCCCGCCAAGCATAAATAAACCAAATTTTTCCTTCGTAAAAGAATTATATCCAAAAAAAGCGTATGAAGTTAAAAACACACCCGCAACTGAGAAGAAATTACCAAAGGTAACTCCATAAGAGAAAAATCCAGAAATTCGATATCCATACATAGGAGCCACTTGTGCTGCTTTATCTGAGAACCAATTTGCACCGGTAAAAAATTGCACCACTCCATAGATTGATACGACTATTATAACATAAGCAAAAATAGAAATAAGGTTTTGTCTGATTTTTAGTTTTAATGAAAGAAAAATTCCAATAGGAATAATAAAAAACAGCCATTCATCTTTTAGAGTAGTAAGAGATTTTAAAGGAGTAGTTCCAACAAGTGATGATATAATCATCCACGCAATATATAAACCTACTAATTTATAGAACCATTTCATTTCATTAAAATATAAAAATTTCTTTTTAATGAAATAAATTATCAGAAACAATAAAACAGAAACCCCAAGAGAAATTTGGGAAACCGCAATTGAAAATGTAGAACTAACCAAAGAAAGTGCAAAAAAGAAAAAAAGAAAGTCAGATAATATCCGAATATAAATCATCTAAATTAAATCACTTTCCACCAATCCAACTAACAAATGAATAATAAAAATATGTTCTTCCTGAATTCGTTGTGTAGACGGGTGAGGTATGACAATTGCTCTATCGACCATACCAGCCAATTTCCCACCGGTACCGCCAAGCAAACCAACAGTTATCATTCCCTGACTTTCTGCTGTTTGAACTGCTTTGATAATATTGGGAGAATTACCCGAAGTGGACATAACAAAAAGCATATCCCCTTTGTTGCCGAGTCCCTCTACTTGGCGTGAGAATATTCTTTCATAGCCATAATCGTTGGCAGCAGCAGTCATCACAGCAGGGTCAACAGAAAGAGCAATAACCGGAAGTGACTGTCTGTTTTTATCAGATGACAGACGAACTATCATTTCGCCCGCAAAATGTGAAGCGTCGGCAGCTGAACCGCCATTGCCTGTAATTAAAATCTTACCGCCGGAGCCGATCACACCGGACATAACAGCCGCTGTATCTAAAATTGTTTGACCAAGTTCTGCCGTGACTGCTTTTCGTAAGACAGCACACTCGTCACCAAGTTTTTGTATATAAATTAGTTTTTCATCATTGTTCATGCGAGTATTGATTCCTTTGGATGTACAGCTTGAGTTAATTCGTTTAGATACTTAAAATCATGTTCTATCTCTAAATTATTCCCTACGACAACAAAAGAAGCTCCCGCATCTATACGGTCGGCACATTGCTGAGGTTCTTTTAAACCACCGCCGGTTATTATCGGGATGTTCACATACGATGCAACTGCTTGAATCATTTCACAAGGTACCGCTTGCGAAGCACCCGAACCGCCTTCTAAATAAGCAAGTTTCATTCCCATATATTCAGCAGCTAAAGCATGAGCACAGGCAATATCATATTTATCTCGTGGAATAGGATTTGTATTTGAAATATACTGCACCGATGTCATCGAGCCGGATTCAATCAGCATATATCCGGTTGGAATAGGTTCGATTTTGCATCGTTTGACAACCGGAGCTCCTTTGACCTGCTCATCTATAAGATAAGTTGCATTTCGTCCTGAGATTAACGATGAAAACAAAATAGCATCGGCATACGGAGTTATCTGAGCAAAAGAACCGGGGAAAATAATGACCGGTACTTCAGCTTTTGATTTTATCTCTTTGACAACATCGGAAAAATTTGTATTGAGCATAAAAGATGTGCCGACCAAAAGAGCATCAACACCGCACTCTTTAGCAGATTCAGCAAGAGCAAGATAATTGTTTGAATCAGTTTTGTCGGGGTCGATAAGTACCAAAAATCCGCCGCCTCGTTTTTCTTTGACATTAAGCAGATACGTATACACAGAATTATTTTCCATACTTTCCCTACTCTACCGTGATAAATGATTTCGCCGTATCAAAAAGTTTTGACGGCTCGGTATCATTTTCAACAGAGCCTTGGGCAAAGTTTGGTTTGCCTCCGCCACGTCCGCCAAATTTCGGAAGCAGCTCTTTTGTTATTTTTCCAATATGAATATTCTTTTCAACCGCCTGCGATGATGCCGCTGCAATATATGTCATTTTACCGCCTACAAGTCCTAAGGCAACCGCAAAGACCGGTGATGCCATCTCTTTTTTTGAGTCTATCCACGATGTCATAATATCTCTATCGGTTTCATCAAAATAGTGGGTTGAAAAAGTAATATCGTTGACAAGAGTATCTTTACCGACAGAACTCCCCCCGCCTGAAAACATTTCTGCCTTTACTTTCTTTAGTTCTTTTTGAAGCAAGCTGTTCTGCTCTTTTAAATGCTCCACTCCGCCTAATGAATCTGCTTCGGGACGGTTGACAATCGATGCAACCCGTTTACGAAACGATTTAGCATCCATCATATAAGTAACTGCTTCTGTTCCCGTAATAGCTTCGATACGTCTGACACCAGAAGCAATACCTGTCTCCAGCGTAATAAAAAACGGACCTATCTGCGAGCTGTTTTCAACATGAGTTCCACCGCACAGTTCTTTGGAAAATTCTCCGACAGACACAACTCGCACATCAGCATCATATTTTTCTCCAAAGAGAGCCATAGCACCGGTCGCTTTTGCTTGTTCAAGATTCATAATATCGGTAGAAACAGGAACAGATTTCAGAATTTCATTGTTGACAATCATCTCAACCTCTTGGATTTCTTTATCGGTCATTGGCTGATGATGCGAAAAGTCAAACCTCATTCTATCGGCTCCAACATACGAGCCTGATTGTTTGATATGCGGACCTAACACTTTTCGTAGGGCTGTATGGGTAAGATGAGTTACCGTATGATTTCGCTGGATAGCCATGCGACGATGAGCATCTACGGTTGCTAATACAGATTGTTTTTCTTTGTAAGCTAATTCTATATTATTTAAATCACCCTTAGTAATCACACATTCGTGAATTATATAATCTTGGTACGTATGTAAATTTTGAATATTAACTTCAAAACTGGAATGAATTATTTTACCCAAATCATTTTCCTGACCACCGGACTTTACATAAAATGGTGTCTTATCTAAAATAAGGGCAACGAGTAATTTGTTATTATCTGATGTATCTAATGGATATGCATATAATAAAGATGAGTTGATGCTTAATTTTCCTCTGTCAAAATATGTTGGTTCAAAATTATGGTTTGCAAATTCCACATCATTTTTTAACGTTGTAACCGGGGATTGGACTAAATTAACCGATTGTGCCAATCGAGACTGTTCTTTTTGACTTTCCATAGTTTTATTAAAACCGTCTTTATCAAGTGTCAATCCTTTTTCGGATGCCATAATTTCAGTTAAATCATAGGGAAATCCATAAGTGTCATATAGTTTAAAAATAGCATCACCGGGGATTATTTTAGAATCAAGCTCTGAAACAATCCTTTCAAAAAGAACTAATCCCTTATCCAAAGTTCTGTCAAAAGATTCTTCTTCAATTCTAACAACATTGGCAACATGGGATTGCTGTTCTTTTATTTCAGGATACGCTTCGCCCATTTCATTAACCAGTGTAGGAATCAGTTTATAAATAAACGGTTCATCGGCACCTAATAGTCGTCCGTGCCTAACAGCTCTCCTCAAAATTCTTCGAAGTACATACCCCTGTCCTTCATTGGAGATTCCGGCACCATCGGTGATGGCAAATGTCAATGCACGCAGATGGTCGGCGACAACATGGAACGATGGTTTTAAGTCACCTTCATACTTTGATTTTGTAATTTCAGCAATAGCCGCAATTATATTTTGAAAGAGGTCAATATTGTAGTTTGAGTCAACATTTTGCATTATCGCAGCAATACGTTCAAGTCCGGCACCGGTATCAACCGATCGATTTGGTAAGTCGATAATACCATCAGGAGTTTGGTCGTACTGCATAAAAACCAGATTCCAAATTTCAACAAACCTGTCAGTTTCACCATTTACTTTATCTTCCGGACCAGTTCCATATTTTTCACCACGGTCAAAATGAATTTCTGAATTCGGTCCACAAGGACCAATATTTCCCATAGACCAAAAATTATCTTTTTTACCAAAACGGAGAATTCGTCCGTTTTTTAATTCAGGAGCAATTTTACCCCAAAGTTCAAACGCTTCATCGTCAGTTTCATAAATAGAGACATATAATTTATCTTTGGGAAGTCTTAACTCTTTTGTTATCCATTCCCAAGCATAGTAAATCGCTTCTTCTTTGTAATAATCGCCAAACGAAAAGTTACCAAGCATCTCAAAAAACGTATGATGACGGGTTGTAAACCCGACATTATCTAAATCGTTATGTTTACCTCCGGCACGAATACATTTTTGAACGGTTGTGGCTCTTTTGGTGTCTAGTTTCCGTTTACCCGTATAAACATCTTTAAACTGGTTCATCCCGGCATTGATAAACAAAATTGTCGGGTCATCAAAAGGAATAACCGGTGATGACGGCAGTTCTTTATGACCGTTTTTGATAAAATAATCTAAAAACGACCTTCGTATATCTTGAGTTTTAATTGTTCTCATCCTTTTGTTTCTTGTTGTACACATTTTCAAATGCATCTTTTGCCTCACCAAATGAGAATCCACGGCGGGCAAGGTAATTATACGATTTATTACGGGCATCTTCAAGTGCTAATTGGTCATACATATACCACTTTTTTTCAAGGGCGGTTCGTGCCAACTCTTGAATATCTTGTGATGCAAATATAATCGTTGCAATTCTCCCGCTTATATCTCGTGAAATGAGTTTTGTTTGCAAATATGAAAGAAGATATGCCTTTCCGCATGGTTTTTTGACTATCAGTTTTTCAGCAAGAGCATACGCATAGCGTTCATCATCTAAAAACCCAAGCTTTTGACATTTTACAATAATTTGTGTGACTATTTCATCAGTAAATTTTTTCTTTTTGAGTTTGAGTTTTAACTCACCGGATGAATGATCCCGCATAGCCAAATATTGCTTTGCTTTGGAAAAAGCTTCAAAAAGAGATGATTCATATTCTATTATTTCAAACTGCGAGTCTGTCAAAACGATTGATTCAACCAATTGGTGTGTAAGGACAACCTCTAATGGAAGAAAATAGATTTGTGAATTGGATAGTAGAATTTTTGCTTTACTGTTATATTTTTCAATTCTTTCAACTCTTATTTGTTCAGTTATCATCTCTTTTTACCTTAAATACATTTGATAGACACAATAATAATGAATTTCCTTAAAATAAACTTATTTTTCTTTTGAAAAACGTTTAATCAGTGTTGACAGGAATTAAATAATATAGTATTGTTATATAAATAATAAAAAGTATGCAACCTGTTATGAATTAAGCGGTTTTCGGTTTTTTAAATTTATTACATCTTCTAACTTGTTTATTAGTATAATATAACGGGAAACAAATTAAAAGAATAAATTTTTGGAGTGATAATGGATTTAGGACTTCAAGGCAAGATTGAAAAATTCACCCTACCGGAAATATTGCAATTGTTAGCATCAGGACGCAAATCCGGTACTCTGGGGGTTCAGCAGGATGATTCTATTATTATGGTTTATTTTGACAAAGGTGATATTATCTACGGATATGGACCTCGTCAAACCTATCATCTTGGTCACCTCTTAAAAGAAAAAAAAATTATCTCAGACACCCAATTGGAACAGGCTATTGCTATTCAAGCTAAAAACCAAAATTCAAAACGGTTAGGAGAGATATTAATCTCACGAAAATTTATTGACCGTGCTGATTTAGAAAAAGTTATTATTCAGCAAATTGAAGAACTGCTCTTTTCTTTACTCACTTGGAAAACCGGTTCTTTCAAATTTTATGAAGATCAGTTTCCAACCGAAGAAGAAATCAAAGTTAAAATTTCAGTTGAAAATGTCATTTTGGAAGGTCTCCGCAGACTTGATGAAGCAAATATGGTTAAAGAAACGTTTAAATCCTTAGATGATGTCTATATCATCTCTGCTGCTCAAGGCGGTCGTACTCGTGATGTTGCTCTTGAAGCAAAAGAATGGAATATCATGGCATTGGTTGACGGATACCGTTCTGTGCGTGAAGTATGTAAAGCCTCTACCTTAGATGACAACGATGCACTCAAAAAACTTGCTCAATTAAAACTTGCCGGTATCATTACAAAAACCGAGAAAAAAGAAATAAAAATGCCTGCCGATGCAAAGACATCTGATGGTATCGAAACAATGGTCAACCGTTTGGCAAACTTGTTTGAAGATTATCTTACTGAAAAAAGTCGTAATAGAATGACCGGTGATAGAATAACCAAAACGACAATGGAGCAGAAGTGAGCCAAACAGATTCTTTACAATCATTAGAATCTCTCCTTGAAACATTTTTAGACCGTGTAGTTTTTTTGAAAGAAAAAAAACTGCATGTATTAGACGGCATCAACAGACTAGATGATATTGGGCTTTTGGCAAATCAAGGTAAAGATGTCACCGACGATATTGGTGATTGGTTTGCAGCTCATAATAAATGGCTGACTGACCGAACTCTGAAAGATACTGAGCTGAATCGTATAACCGGTATGCTGTCTAAAATAAAAAGAGAAATCAACATTGACGACAACTCATCAATGGCTGAACAAAAAATATCAAGTGAAATTGACCGTTGGAGTAATAAAAAAGAGCATTCCGCCCCAATTTTAACTCTCAAAAGAAAACCTGAGACATCTATACCTAAACCGACTACAACTCCAAGTTCTGACTCTATCTCTTTGTTTGTCAGGCGGTTATCAAAAATGACTGCCCTTTTTATGGACTATGCCAACTCGAAAAACCATATTTTATCTGTTTTAGAAGAACTTTTACAAAAATCCTCAACAGAAACCAATAAAGATGCCTTGATTTTATCGGCTTTTATCATATATTATCTCAAGCAAAACGGCTATAAAGTTGAGCCGTATGTGAAAAAATTAAAAGAAGCAGAAACTCTTTATAAGAAAGGTATGTTTTAATGCTGTCTGTTGGTGAAAAAGCATACTGTGTTGCATTGTTGGCACTGAAAAATAAAGAGTACGCAAATGCTTTAAGTTTTTTTGAGAAAGCGGCTCCTTATTTTTCCAACAATAAGGAGTTTACCTTGTATTTTGAAACAACCAGATTATTGGTTGAAGTAAAAAGTAAACTTGGAACGCTTGAAGTAGATGATAAATTAGAAATCGAGGAGATATTTACACATGGCTAAAAAACAAAGCTTCTCAGACAAAGCAAACAAACGTGCACACACGATAACTTGCCCGGTATGTAATGAAAATTTACAGTTCATTAAATTTGTTGGTGCGAAAAAAGGCGACAAAGGTGCATGGAAATTTCGTAATGAAAATGTTGGTGTCTGTAAATGCAACACAGCCGAAATTTACGGCTAAAAAAGTCATACTGAGCTTGTCGAAGTATTATTCAACTAAAATATAAAAAACCCGCTTGATGCGGGTTTTTTTTGTAAGATCGGAAGAGCACACGTCTGAACTCCAGTCACACTGATATATCTCGTATGCCGGCTTCTGCTTGAAAAAAAAAAAAAAAAGAATAAATATACTGTCACA
>CAJVYT010000160.1 GCA_913009765.1 uncultured candidate division Zixibacteria bacterium | reverse complement strand
TCTAGTCACAGTCATGTATGACGTGTCACGCCGCACTTTGTCAGTCTATCCTGTTTTTTTTTTTTCTGCTTTTTTTCTTGCTTTTTTTTCTTTTTTTTTTCTTTGTTTTTTATTTTTTTTTTTAATGATACGGCGACCACCGAGATCTACACTCTTTCCCTACACGACGCTCTTCCGATCTGCAGTCGTTCTATTTCACTTTTGTTAATTGATTCAGCACTTGAAGATTCTTTTACAAAGCTGTTATGGTTCAAAAATATTTCTTCAGGTAAATCTTTACGCTCAATCCTCTCGTTTTTAGCTCTCAAAAAAGCATATTCCAAAGCTCCAAAAAGCTGACGAATATTCCCCGGCCAATGATACTGCTTCAGTACATTCATACCTCTGGTAGAAATAGTAGAAATATCTTTATTGTATTTTTTACGCAAATATTGTAAACGATAATCTATCAATACTGATATATCACTACTACGTTCACGAAGTGGAGGTATAATAATTTTTATCACATTCAAACGATAATATAAATCAGAACGAAAAACACCTTTGTCAACCAATTCCAATAAATTTTGATTTGATGCTGCGATAATACGCACATTTACTTTTTCCAACCTATTAGATCCAACAGGTTCAAACTCCTGCTCTTCAAGCACACGCAAAAGTTTTGACTGCAGGGCAGCTGACATATTTTCGACTTCATCTAAAAAAATAGTTCCTTTATCAGCTTTTTTAAATTTACCGGCATAATTCAATACCGCTCCCGTAAATGCACCCTTGGCATGACCAAACAGCTCCGATTCCAAAAGCGATTCTGTTAATGCCGAACAATTTATTTTTACAAACGGTTTATCTCTTCTATGCGAAAGTCGTTGAATTGCTTTTGCTATCAATTCTTTACCGGTTCCGGTTTCGCCTTTTATCAATATAGGGGCATCTGTTGGAGCTGACTCTTCTACAAGTTCTAAAATCTCTTTCATATTATCACTTTTTGTAATAATATTATGATATTCAAAAGCATTCTCGGCACTTTTTCTCAACGCTACTGTTTCGGAGACTTTACTAATAACACCTATTACAGATTCAACTTTCCCCTTTGCATTTTTGACAACCATAATTGATTTCTCATATGGGGTCATCTCTTTACCAACGATCATCCGTTGGTGGGCATTGATAACATTTTTTTTATTTTTCACTGCCCATTGCAAAGGACAATCATCATCACAGTCATCTGAACAAAGAACATCAGCACATTTATATCCAATTAAATCCTGTGCTGTTTTATTTACAATTTTTAACAGCTTATCATTAATTGAGGTTATTACTCCCTCCGGTGTCGCAGTGTAATATCCATCGCTAATATCATCTAAAACAGTATGCAGCCGATCTTTTTCAACCATCAATGCAGCGTTGGTTTCTTCAAGTGATCCGATATACATACCCAACCGTTTCATATTTCGATACAGCTCAAGTACTCCAATTGTTTCCCCATCTTTATCAATAATTGGAGAGGCTGAAACACAAAACGGACCTGCCTCATTTTTTCGACAATGCAGACTATGTTCTGAGTAATCAGCATGATTAGTAATAACATTATGATGTGGACAACTTTTATAACAATGGTCAAAACCTATAACATCAGTACATCTTTTACCTATAAAATCATGAGGTTCTTTACCGTAAATCTCCGCAAATTGCTTATTGACATACAAGATTTTGAAATCATTATCTATCGCAACAAGTCCGTCATAAATAGATTCCACTAAATTATCTAAGACATGTTGATTATTTTCTTTGTTATTCAACCTATCTTCCACGGAAAAACCCTTTACATCTCTTCTACGTGTACCATTGTTTCATTTATAAGAGCAACTAACCGAACAGCCAACAGGTCTTCTGTACAGTCTATAATCATCTTGGTAAACCTATTATACCATGGTTTTAAAAAAATAGTATAAAAATCTTTAGCTCCGGCAATATCATTATTGGATAATTTAAATAAGAGAAATTCTAACAGAACTTTTAAATGGTCAGGAGGATAATTAGTAGCAGTTTTATTATCTCCCGCATAACAGGAAATCAATTGCTCCAAATAACTCTCTTTTTCTCGGTTACCCTCAAAATATTCTGTTGCCAATGGAAATACCGGTCTGTTTTTTTGAGAATTCACAAAAAGTTCGGTTATAAGTACCATCTTTTCATCTGCAAAAGATAATTCAGAATCGGACTTTTTGATTTCTCCAAGAGGAGTTTCTCCGAGCCGAATTCGTTCCATAAGTTCAAAATCCGGCTTGGAGAAAAAGCTTACCAAAAATTCAAGTTCTGTTTGTAACTCTGTACTCATCATTGTTTATGCTCCAAAATGCGTTTCCTACCCGGCATACACAAATATATAACGTAGTAAAAACAAAATAACAAAAAATAATTTCTTATAACGTTTTACTACGTCTTCTCCTAATCAACAATATAATAAATCCGAGGTTTAGTACCGTGTTCAGGTTCTCTCACCTTGGTTTTATGAGAGGCAATTTTTAATGAAACTTCAGATTTTGGGTCATTCAAATCTCCAAATGTCCGAACTTTGCCTGGACAGGTTTCCACACATGCCGGCTCTCTTCCATGATAAATACGCTGAGTACAATACGTACATTTGTCTACAATATCGAGTTCTTCATTATAATATCTCGCATCATACGGACATTCTTCCATACAGGCTTGACACCCGATACACTCATCGCTATTGATCAGTACGATTCCATCATCATTTATATATGTCGCCTCTGTTGGACACACAGGTACACATGGAGAATTATCACAATGATTACACTGATTAGGTATAAAATCTATACTTAAATTAGGATATTTGCCATGCAGTTCTGATTCTTCTATCCGGTTGCGGTGCTTATACAAAGGTACACTGTTTTCTGCCTGACATGCTATCATACATGCTTTACAGTTTATACATCTGGACTGCTCTATCAGCATACCGTATTTTATCTTACTCATCCTTTGACACCTCCACTTTTAATTTTCGATTTCTGCTGTTCTCCCGGTACTTGTTCAATATGGGGTGTGCCTTTGGGAAGTATCTGCACAAAATCCTGATGCATGGCGGCATTGCCGGTTATTTTGTCATAATAAGTACCAAGCAAATCAGAAACACGGGCTCCTTTGTTGTATGCATAATTTAACCCTTTTGACGTATGCCCATAACCGTGCGGAATACAAATCACATCAGTATGCACTCGGTCTGTAATAAGAACCGGAAGTTCAACATCACCATAAGATGAACGAAGAGTTATTATATCTCCCTGCTTGATGCCATGTTTTTTTGCAACTATCGGATTAATTTGTGCCTTGTCATGCATTCCTACTGCCATCAACCATTCATTATTTTGAAGTGATGAATGGGTATAATTGGCATATCGGGAAGTTAATAAAATATAGCTTCCACTCGGAATATCTTTTGGACGATGATAAATTGGTAATGGATCATATCCCTTTTCAGCATAACGTTCTGAATAAAGCTCTATCTTACCGGTTTTTGTACGAAAACGATAACCCTCTTTTCTAGTATTACCAAAAATCCTGCCTTTATCATCAGCATAAAATCCCCGACTTTTGAGTTCATCTAAACCTATCGGAAGTTCTTCCACCTGTGCTTCTAACCATTCATCAATTGTGAAATCAAAATAGTCACTTAAATCAAGTTTTCCGGCAAGCTCTTTCATAATATCCAAATTCGGACGACTTTCATACATTGGAGTAATTACCTGTTGACGTAAAGCAACTGCAGGCTCTAAACCGGCAAGAGAATGAAGCGGGTCAGTTCGTTCAAGATACGTTGCTTCAGGGAGCATCACATCACCTTCCCAAGCCGTATCATTTGGAATAATATCGATAGACACTATCAATTCCATTTTTTTCATCATCTCATATGTTTTCTGAGAATTAGGAACCGATTGAAGCGGATTCTGCTTGTATATCATCCATCCTTTTAATGCGTATGGATCTTCTTTTAATGCGTGTTCACGTAAAGTGAGATAGACACCGTCTTTTCTGTTGGCAAGCGGAAACTCATTCTTCACATTGTCAATACGTTCTGCTTCCGGTTCATCCGGTGGGAAAATCAACATTTCACCTAAACCAATTTTTCGAGGAGGTACTGCCCCTCCTTCACTATCCCAACAACCCGAAATAGCATTTACAATAGCAATCGCTCTTCTAAACTGAGTGTCATTTTCATTCCAGCTCCCCCGACGACCGGAATAAAAGACCGAACGTGGCAAATTGCTCATAAAATCTTTCCCGATTTTATATATTGTCTCTACCGGAATTCCGGTTTCAGAAGCTGCCCATTCGGGTGTATACTTTTGTACATGAGACACAAGTTTATCAAAACCATAAGTATATTTTTCTACAAATGTTTTATCGTATTTATTTTCTTTAATTATCATGTGAATCAAAGCAAGTGCAAATGCCAAGTCTGTACCCGGCTTGATAGGTACCCACAAATTTGCTTTTGATGCTGTGACAGTAAAACGAGGGTCTAAGACCACATGGTAATGTCCTGATGCTTTGCCGTCTATCATGTCAACGGTATCAGGTGTAAGAAGTGATTCAAGTCTGTTTGCTCCGGCAAAAATCACATATTTCGCATTTTTTAAATCAAAATGAGGAACAGTACCAAAAGTATTAAACATCGCATTATTAACCGAAGCAAGACATAGCGTCGGGTGACGAACAGTATTTGGTGAACCATAAGCTTCAGCAAAATGAAGGAAAAAATGTTCTTGAAATCCTTCCGTTGAAGAAAACAGTACCGATTCGGGTCCATACTTTTCTTTTATCGCTGTTAATTTATCTGCGACATAGGTTAAAGCTTCATCCCAGGTTGCCCGTCGCCATTTCCCTTCGCCACGTTTCCCGACACGAATCATAGGGTATTTTAATCTGTCTGGATCATACACCGCTTGAATACCGGCATTCCCTTTGGCACATAACATCCCTTTTGATTTGGGATGGTCTAAAATTGGATCAAGTTTTCTTATTCTGCCATTTTCTACTCTGGCAACCACTCCGCATTTGTTTACACAGAGTCCACAATGGGTGTGTATATCACCCGAAAAGTTATTCGGCAAATCGTTTGTATTAGTATCTGCAAAAGCTGATGTAAACTTAAACTGGCTGCCTATTATCGCACCAAGAACAGAGCAGCCGCTCACTTTCATAAAACTTCTGCGACCAAATTCATATTTCATATTTCAAGCCTTGTTTCATTTTTTAGGTCTTGTCGAAAAAAACTCTCTCAGCAGTCATTGCGAACAGAGTCCACGGCGAGTGGACGAAGTGTGGCAATCTCATCTTTTTGCTTTGCGTAAGTTAGAGATTGCCACGTCTCGTTCACTGTCGTTCTCTTGACTCGCAATGACTAAATAATTAAATTTTTCAACAAACCCATTATTAATGCGGGTACCTGCCCGGCAAGTACCCGCGGTAACACTAAAAGTCTAAATCAAATACAACATAAACATTGGTAATTTTATCAGGGAACGCATAAGCAAGTGAAGGATTCTTGTCTAATTCAAACATAGACATTGGTCCCGGAGCAATATGCCAACCTGAGAATGCATAATCATAATCGTACGCCTGAATACCGGCACGAATATTAAATTTCTTTTCAATTTTCTGAATATAATATGCTTCAATAACAGAACCTTTGGTAGCAAGTTTACTCATCGCAATATCATCGGCACCATTGGTATAACTAAACCAATGTTCATCACCATGGTTATATTCAAGTCCAAATTTACCATCAAGAGCTTTGACAGGGAAACGAGTACCTACATAATATGCCATACCGGTTTCTGACTCATTCGGATTACCAAGAAGTCCACCAAATCCATACTGTGAAACTGCTCCAACGTCAGGATACGATTTGTCTATTGACAAAGAGGCAAACCAGTCTATATCACTGACTTTCTGCTGAAAGCAAACACCAAATAAATCCATGTCTCCAAGATTTCTTGTTGATGTAACTAACTGCGTATTTCCATCAGCAGGGTTCGGGAAATTACGAGTATATCCGGTTGAAATATCAGTCATATCAATAAAACGCATATAACCAAGTGTCAAAAGTGTTTTGCCCGGAAGTTTTGGAATAGATGTTTCAGCACAACCACCAGCAACTTTGGAATCTTTTAATTCAGAAACAACAAGCGGTACTGATGCTCCACTCATTGGATCAAACCCGGGGACATAAGTAGTAGCAACTGCACCACCGCCGCCAAATCCGGCTTCAAATCCTGTTCCATAACAAAAACGGAATCTTGCACCTTCAGGTAGACCGAAAGCATCATCAAGACGCAAACCTATCATAATACCGTCAATTTCAGCATCAATCATTAAGCCACCCGGTGTACCCTGACGAACTCTGTCTTCACGTAATTCACGCGGTGGACCATTGGTTGCTGCTTGACGACCGGCAGTGAAAAAGAAATCTGAGTTTTCAGGTGAATATGTAAATGCTGCCCGCTCTACTCGAAGAGTATTGTCGGTCGGGATATTGGTAGCATTGGCGTCATAGGCAACTGTGTTTGGGAAACCGTTAAAAATCGGCACCCCGGAACCACCATAAGTTTGATGCATTACTAAACGTCCGGTAAAATGAAGAGTCGGTGATGGTTTCGCATCAATTTTTAACCTGAGTTTTAAACTCCAGTTTTCATTGTTTTTTAATTCATACGCCGGTATTGGCATATAGCTTGATGGACTCATCGGGTCTCCGCCCATATATTGATTATATGGCTGATACTGAAACTTGAGATAGTCATATTTAACACGAAAATCACCAAAAATAGATACTTTGTTTTTTGCTGCTTTTAATTCAAGTGCATCAACTCGATCGAGAAGTTCATCGACATCATCGGTTACTTCATCAGCCACAGCAATACTTATATTAGCTAAAACCACTAACATAATTACACTGATCATAATAATTGATTTGTTAAAAAATTTGTTCATAATACCACCCTCAAAGCGTTTATATGTTTAATTATCCACATGTTTCCGGTTGATCTGAATCTGCGGCATGACTTTTTAAGAAAAATTCTATCTGTTTTAATTGTGTTGCATCAAAATCAGTAGAAAGTTTTAACTTCTTATAATGTTTGTCTTTTTTAAAAACTCTTTGCCATTGTTTGACAGTTTTTGAAAGAGGTGTTAATTCACCACCATCACCTTTTTTACCATGACATGTTTTACAAGTTTTTTTGTAATAATATTTACCCTTTTTGTCGCTGAGTTTAACCTCTTTTTTTACTGTTTTACATGTATCCAATTTTTTACAATTGTCTCCTGCCAAAACATCATTTGAAACTGCCGTCATCGCCACAAAAGCAAAAATTTCTATCGAAAGCAAAATGACAATTTTTTTGAAACTACTTCTTGTTTTCATAATACATTCCTTTAATTATGTTCCAACATGTTACATTTTAAAACTTTTATCTACTTGTCTTTCTTCATGTTACATATCCACCTAATTACAAGTCTATTATTTATCAAATTCTATGCCAGCGACGATTATAACCTATTATGTTGTTATTCAGTCTCTTACGCAAACCCACCGAGTTTCATAAAAACATCATTATGTTTCATTGATTCGCTATTTTTTAATAATAACTTATCTTATTATTGTACAACATATTAACCGTTTCAAAGTTAGCGTTCATTAATGTTTCATGCTCTGTATTGTTTCAACAATTGTTCAACTTGTCTCATTATTGTTTCATTTATGTTTTAATTTCCATCTGCCTCACCCCTTTTATATTTCAATTATAATTAATTTGACACTTGTTTTGTCCACAAACTTTTCTAATTATATTTTGATATTGCTTTAATATTTAATTTATAAGTAACCGAAAACTACTTATGTTTTAACAGATATTTTTATAAATCAGCAAAGGATTGGTATGTTAGATAAACACGGCTTCAACAGATGGGCTGGAAATTATGATGAGAGCATTAATAAAGATGACAGATTTCCTTTTGATGGATACTATGATGTATTATCGGTAGTTGTCTCACTTGTGAATCCAACAGAAAATTTGAAAGTTTTAGATGTTGGCATAGGTACCGGACTGCTTTCAGAAGAGCTATACAAACAGGGATGCATAATTCATGGAGTCGATTTTTCTGAGAAAATGATTGAAAAAGCTAAGCTGAAAATCACTGATGGCAAATTTGAAATATGTGATGTAATAAAAAACCATTATGGAAAATTTAACTCACAAAAATATGATGCTGTTATTTCATCATATTTCTTTCATCATCTTAATCTGACTCAAAAAACTGAGTTAATTAAAAGAACTCTCAATGAAAATCTCCTGCCTGATAGCAAAATCATCATTGCCGATGTTGGCTTTACGACTGAAAGAGAGTTTGACAAAGCCCAAATAAAACATCAAAATCTGTGGGATGAAAATGAGTTTTATCTCTGTGGAGAATCAATTGTTACCCATCTTCAATCAGAAAAAGTAAAATCAGAATACAACCAAATCAGCAGTTGTGCCGGTATTTTGGTTTGCGGTGAGTAACTTTATTCTGTCATAGCAGTAAGGATAGCATTTATCTCTGTTTTTTCACACAATTTCCTATAAAAAAACTTATTGACAAATTTCAATTATACCCTATAATTGTCGGACTTAAAGCACCCCGAACATGTCATTTCTGTTCGGGTTTTTTCTGCATGATTATTCCCAAATAGTTTAATCAGTAGATTTATTTAAAATATGTTACTCGCGGTTGATTCTGCGTTTGAAAGGTTTTTTTGTTATGATTGATATTGCCAAAATCCGAAATCTTAGATCGGAAGAGCACACGTCTGAACTCCAGTCACACTGATATATCTCGTATGCCGTCTTCTGCTTGAAAAAAAAAAAAAAAAAAAAAAATAGTCATTTATTTTTTTTTCTTTTTCTTCTCTCGAGGATTTCTCTCCCATTCACATACGCACTTCCACCAGTTTGTCTCC
>CAJVYT010000159.1 GCA_913009765.1 uncultured candidate division Zixibacteria bacterium | reverse complement strand
GAGTTATGGTGATCGGCGCATGCACGGGCGATTGTGATTAAAAAACATATAATTATTTTATTTTTTATTCTTTTTTTTTTATTTTATTGTTGTTTTTTTTTTTTTTCAAGCAGAAGACGGCATACGAGATATATCAGTGTGACTGGAGTTCAGACGTGTGCTCTTCCGATCTAACTAATTTTAACTGCCCCGCCCTTATCATTTGGATTATCAACCACTTTTAAGAGGGAAATCGGAGCCGGAAGTTCGGGAGCAACAATAGCTTGAGCCGCAATATTTTGCACTGAGTCTATAAGCTGATTTTCAGGTTGTGCTTGAATTGCATGAGACATTATAAGTATAATAAAGAAAGAGAATAATAGCAAAATCGACAGATGAGAAACACTTCGGCTGTTTTTCTGAATCAAACTGAACTTTCCTTCTTTAATTTGGTAATAAATCGTACTATTATAAAACGAATGAACGACCAAAATATCTAAAAAATAATTCTATTATTTATTTATTTTCAAATAATTAGTTGGCAATCTATATGCGAGGGGTAGTGAAGTCAAGCAAAAAATGTTATTTATATTTTTATTCTCTTTATCTTCAACGGCTTAGAAGAATTCAACACCACCTTTTGTATCAATCTCAAGAGAAAAGAATCAAAAGAATCCACAATAACCGCTGAACATTTCAAAAGTCGTTTCGTCGGTTTAAAAAGCTTGAGAAAATCGGCTTTACAATGTTTAATCTTTATAGTATACTGGCATTCTTGCGGTGAATCCGCATAAAAGTTTATCTCATGGTGAGATAACGTAAGATATAAAAAAAGAATTTTTAACGTATATAGGTGTTCTTACATGGCTAAATTTGAAAATTCGGACGACATTAAAATCATTGTTGCAACCGACTGCGGTTCGACAACCACCAAAGCAATTCTGATTGAATACACCAATGGTGAGTATCGTCTGACAACTCGTGGAGAAGCTCCCACAACAGTTGAAGCTCCATTTGAAGATGTTACTATGGGGGTTCTCAATGCTGTTGCTGAGCTTGAAGAACTTTCCGGACGAAAACTGCTTGACGAAAACGGAAAATTTATTTCTCCTGCAAACGGCAAAGATGGTACCGATGTATTTATCTCGACCTCTTCAGCAGGCGGCGGTTTACAAATGATGGTCGCAGGTGTTGTTCGCTCTATGACTGCCGAGTCTGCCGAACGTGCTGCGTTAGGTGCCGGAGCCATCGTGATGGATGTAATCGCATCAAATGACAAGCGTCTCCCTCATCAGCAGATTGAACGTATCCGTCATTTAAGACCTGACATGATTCTTCTTTCCGGCGGTATTGACGGCGGTACAACAACTCATGTTGTAGAGATTGCCGAACTTATTTCTGCTGCTGACCCTCGCCCTCGTTTAGGTTCCAGTTACAAACTTCCCGTTATTTATGCCGGCAACAAAGATGCTGCCACAAGCGTAGAGGAAACTTTAGGCAGCAAAGTAGATTTAAAAATTGTTGATAATCTTCGCCCTGTCTTAGAACGTGAAAATTTACTTCCTGCCCGTGAAGAAATCCATGAACTGTTTATGGAACATGTAATGGCACAGGCTCCGGGGTATAAAAAACTTATGGATTGGGCAGACGCTCCAATTATGCCGACACCGGGTGCTGTTGGACTCATTATTCAAACTATAGCTGAACAATACGGAATTGAAGCATTAGGTGTTGATATAGGCGGTGCCACTACCGATGTATTCTCAGTCTTCAGACCGGATGGTAAAGAAGCTGTTTTTAACAGAACCGTTTCTGCTAACTTAGGAATGTCTTATTCTATTTCAAATGTATTCGCCGAGGCAACCCTTCCGAAAGTTATGCGGTGGGTGCCGTTCAAAATGGATGAACGTGACCTTCGCAACCGTGTAAAAAACAAAATGATTCGCCCAACTACGATTCCTCAGTCAATGGAAGAACTTATTTTTGAACAGGCGATTGCCAAAGAAGCTCTTCGTTTGGCACAGATACAGCACAAAAGTTTTGCTACAGTATTAAAAGGTGTTCAACAACAGCGTACTATTGCTGATGCATTTGAACAATCATCATCGGGTAACACTATTGTAAATATGATGACACTTGATATGCTTATTGGCTCCGGAGGTGTACTGTCTCATGCCCCACGCCGTCAACAATCTGCTCTTATGATGATTGATGCATTTGGCCCCGAAGGTATCACTCGCTTAGCGGTTGATTCTATCTTCATGATGCCGCAGCTTGGTGTTTTAACAGAAGTACAGCCAAAAGCAGCAACAGAAGTATTTGAAAAAGACTGCCTCATTCATCTTGGTACATGCATTGCTCCTGTCGGTGTACCTAAAAAAGGTGGTGCTGTTATGAAATATACTATTGAACTTCCATCAGGAACTGTCAGTGGCACATTGAACTACCTTGAAATGAAAAAATTTGAATTAGGCGTTCAAGAAAACGGTCTTCCTGAAACTGCAAAAGCAACATTTGAACCTGATAAGCATTTTGATATCGGTGCAGGTAAAGGTACTCCGGTTACTAAAGAAATTCATGGCGGTGTTGTGGGCATAATCTTAGACGGTCGCGGTCGCCCATTTGATTTATCAACTCTTTCAGAAGACGACAGAGTAAAATATCTCAAAGCATGGATGACTGAACTTGACATATACCCAACGGATAAATTATAAAAATGAAAAAGTTACTCTTAATTGTTTTTGTTCTGCTGTTATTAGGCGGCAGTATTGTTACCGCTCAAACTGATTCAAATCAAACTAACAGCTATGTCAGTTTAAATGGGAAATTCTATATTGAATACCCATCTGACTGGAAACAAATTCCGTATACTGAGGTTGATGCATATCTCTCATCAAAAAAAGCAGGTCGTCCTTTATATGATTACGATGCGGTATTTGCTTCAAATGAATCTAATCCGTTTTATACCGGCTCATATTTTATCATGTCTGTCGAGAAAGTAGGTAATCTTTCGAACAAACAGATTGACTCTGTGCTGCATGTATTATCTCAGAATTTTGGAAAAGGCATTAAATATTTTCCTGTCGCAAATTTCTTAGCAGACATTAAAACCAATTCACCAAACTATGACAAGGACAGCAAAACAGTTACGATTTATAATAAAATTGTACAAAACGAAACATCTATTAAGAATTCACTTATTATAATGAAGTTTTACGATTTTGGTATCGCTACTTTTTACTGTTACGCTTTAGGTGATGCTTTTGAAACCGACAAAGAAATATTCAGCCAAATAGCAGCATCTTTAAGCACCGAAGATATCAAATCAAGACTTCCCAAAGAACAAGTCAAAGTTGCCGACATCGATACAACTAAAAAAAGTTTTGGTAATAGCGATGATGACAGTTCAAATACCGCAATTTATATCTCATTGGGTGTTGTGCTTTTAATTATCTTAATGAGAAAAAAAAGAAAAAAGAATAGTTAGATATAGAAAGGTTTACACATGGCTCATGCATATACCCCGGGTCTGAAAGTGACCGAAAAGATTTTAGTTAAAAAGGACAGAATCCTTCCTTTAAAAGGTGATGTCTTGGTCAAAATAGGCGATAAAGTTACCCCTGATGATGTCGTCGCCCGTACACATCTCCCCGGTAATGTTGTCCCTTTAAATGTTGCCAACAAACTTTCATTACCTCCTGAAGATTTAAAAGAGGTAATGATAAAAAAAGAAGGTGACGAAATTAAAGCAGGCGAACCTATCGCTTTCAAAAAAGGGTTTATCAAGATGTTTTCATCAGAGTGTAATGCAACAATTGACGGAACCCTTGAATCAATCTCTACCATAACAGGTCAGGTTTTGCAGCGCGGGGAACCAATGCCTGTTGAAGTAAAAGCATACATTACCGGTGTTGTCACTGAAGTTATAGAAAACGAAGGTGTTGTGATTGATACCTATGCAGCATTTGTGCAGGGTATTTTTGGTATTGGCGGGGAAACTTCCGGTGAATTAGTTATAGCAACTCCTGATAACAAAACAATTTTATCCGATGACCTCATCACCGATGACATGAAAGGCAAAGTTGTTGTCGGCGGTTCTATTGTCACTGCCAAAGCAATGGACAAAGCGTGTAAAATTGGTGTAAGCGGAATAGTTGTCGGCGGATTTGATGATAAAGATTTACGCGACATCTTAGGCTATGATATTGGTGTTGCTATTACCGGCAACGAAGATATCGTTACAACATTAGTTGTCACCGAAGGATTTGGCGAAATCAGCATGGCTCATAATACTTTTGATTTACTCAAAGCGCATGCCGGGAAAAAAGCCTGTATGAATGGTGCCACACAAATTCGTGCCGGTGTTATTCGTCCTGAAGTTGTTATTCCAAATGAAGATATCGAACTTGGCGATGGTGACGACGGTACCGCTGAAATCACCGGAATCGCTATTGGTTCTCCTATTCGGGTTATCCGTCATCCATATTTTGGTAGACTCGGTAATGTAACCGGTCTCCCATCTCCGCTGCATGTGTTGGAGTCAGAATCTAAGGCTCGTATTTTGGAAGTTGAGTTTGAAGATGGCGAGAAAGCGATTGTCCCTCGTGCCAACGTCGAGATGATCGAAACAAAGTAGACATTTATTTTAACAAAATATATTTGTCGGAACCTCTGTGGTTCCGACTTTTTTATTTGCACCTCTTCCCAGAACCTGTCTTTTTATTTTCACCTTTGCCTAAACCTGTCTTTTTATTTGCACCTCAATTTTTCTCGCAATCTTCCCTTGCTACCGAACCCCTCTCCGTGCTTGCCACGGAGTCCAGCCCTTCCGCCACATTTAAAATGACTTCAAAGTAGGGCAGGTCGGGTGGCGTAGCCCTACTATAAAATGGGTTCGTTTCGCATATATAGGGAACCTACTTTTCCGTTTTTTCTTATTATTTTCAAGATAACCAACTCCACTACAAAGAGTTACAACAAAATGGCTTTGCGAAAATAAATGGCTTAACCCATTTTCGATACATATTTATTGTAGTGATTTTGTCCATACATAGAACCCTCTTATAAAATTATTGTCTCATGTAATAACTTGAAATATTAATTTGATGTGAATGTATAGGGTTTTTGTGTAGCGAAGAAATGGTCAGACGAGGGTTCGCCTAGGCGAGCCAGCCACGAAAATAAAATTTTACAATTTAACCCTAAAATTCGTTCATATAATAAGACAGTGATTATTCTCTACTAATTTTGACAGCTATAATATATGCAAAGAAGGTATTTCTTAATAAAAACAAAAGGATATCTGATGTATAGAACCATTATGGGGAAACTTGTCCTTACAATTTCTGGCTTGATTTTACTTAACTTTATTCTGAGTTGTGTTGGGTATATTCCTAATCAAGCAAGAAAACGGTGGGGCATGAGAGAGAAAGAACAAAAAAGCCAATTAAAGAATGAGGCAACTGTTGCTTTTGATAATATTCCTTATTTAGTAAGTTGGGAGAAAAAATACACTAGCTTTCCTTATGACACCTTAGGAGGAGTAAGAAGTATTCAAGGAACCTATGATCGTCTTCGCTACGAGATGGCAAGAAAGTTTGCAAATTTAGCGGGAGAAAATTCCGATGCTTGGAAAAGATATAATAATTTAATGATGTCTGATATTGTAAAAGACTCTTCCAAAATAGAGATCATTTATGAAAAAACTTTTGGTTCATATGCTCCTGCTTTTGATGAAATAAATCTTGTTGATCAAGCACTATATTCTCTAGCAGAAAGGATAAAAAACAATCGGTGGATATATCCAAATCCTTATGTTACTAATATGCTTCGATACAATGACCTGTTGAATTTAACTCTTGCACATCTTGAGTGTCCGGAAATTAAAGAGCTGGGACATGGTCAGATTTATGTAGAATTTCCGGGAAGATTTGGAGAATACTTGATGGAAGTAAATAGTACAACTCGCAGCTCTAAAAATATTAATAATAGAAAAAATTGTTATTTAAATTCTAAATACGAGGATGAAAAAGCATTTGGAGAAAGGCTTGCAACATATAATGTTTCAATATATTCAGGTGAAGTATTTAGACAGTATTTTAATTGGAATAAAACTGTGGATATACGGAGAGAAGATTCCCTTCAAGCCCAAATTCTCAATGTTATGGTTCCAATGGTCGATTCGGGCAGCCAGCTTACAGTAAATAAAGTAGGAGTTGAAGTGAATTATTATTTTCCGCTAAATAAAGTTGGAGTAAAAAATGATTCTTTATCAGGTAAACTTGAGTGTGTGGTTACAAACATGAAAACCTCTGAGGAAGTTATCTATGGTATGAAAAAATTTAATAAAAGTGTAAAAGGACTTCCAGTGGAAGGAGTATATAATATGAAACTTTTTATTCCAGAGATTCACACAATTGATACCCTTAAGAAAAAAGGTTTAAAATCTCAATATAAAATTTCATCACGCATAACAACACAAGTTGGAAAACATGTTGAGAATTCTTTTTTTGAATTACCTAATGATAATTTTAATCCGCCAATATGGGATATGCAGAGATTAATACAAAAACAAGAAAATGAAAAAGAATCTTTTTATTCTTTAGAAAAAATTATTAAACAAGGAGATTCACTTATCTTTGAAGTACCAATAACCGGTGCATATCCTTTTGTAAATAAAGCAGGAAATACTTTATTTTCAAGTGCATTGCATATCTATTGGGAGCCGGATATTAAAAAGAACAAAAACGGGAAAGACTCAGTTATAATTGGAAAAATACAATTATTGAATTGGGTTACACAAGATACTTTAGCTTCATCAACTCTTAACGACAAACATAAATACATGAGAGGAGAAGGAGAAATAGCAAATATTATATCTGTCAGAACAAGCCCAAATTATTTTACTATAATAAAATTTTTGGTTCCTTCAAACCTTGAACTAGGTAAAGGAAATTTATTAGCAATAGCTTTAAGCTATGATTACAACAAAACTAAAACAGAGAAAGTTATTTGCGAAGCAATTTGGCGAGGGATACTTAAAGAGAAATAAAAACTACTTCAAATTATTTTTTAATTGACCCTCTAAAAAGAGAGATCTGAAGTCTATAGTGTAAAAAAATATTGCTTCGACAAACTCAGCATTTGTGAATGGCAAACAGCCCTAGTCTGCCCTGCCTATTGTCACAAATCATCTACACATTCACACTACTTTCTCATCACACGCTATTGCATGAAAGAACCATGTAACAATAGGATTTTTGCATGCACAAAAACACTACAATAAATATTATCAAAAATGGCTTTAAGCCATTTTTTAGAGCAAAGCCATTTCGTTGTAATCGCATACAACAGTTTTACTTACGGCGAAAAAAGATGTTTTATATGCAACTGAACCCATTTGAAACTGACCCTTCGACAAGCTCAGGGTGACTCGGTAATAAAATGGTAGTTTTTTTATAGTAAGTCATGCTGAGCTTGTCGAAGTATGCTCATTTAATAAAACAAAGAGAAATTCAAACTGACCCTTTCCGCCTCAATTAAAAGGAGAACAATACATGACCATATCGGAAAAACAATTAAAAGCAAACCGTGAAAATGCAAAAAAATCCACCGGACCAAAATCATCGCAAGGGAAAATCGCATCATCAGGAAACAGTCGTGTTCATGGGTTGTATACTGACAAGTTGATACTTGATTCGGCACATCTCAAAGAAGACAAAGTCGAGTTTGAACTGCTTCTGGAGTCGCTCCGTTACGAACTTGACCCGCATACCCTTTCGCAGGATTATATGGTACAAAAAATAGCAGTCTGTTACTGGCGAAGCAAACGGGTGATTGCTGCCGAGACAGCACATATCAACAATCAGTTAAACACAATAACAGATAATTGGCGTTACAAACAGCTCTTAAGAGAGGTTGTAGGCAACACTATCGGTGACGATAATATCACTGAAATTAAAAAAGATGACTATATAGCAAATCGTATCGGAATGAATTCTATTGCCAATGATGAATTTGCAAAACTGATACTCCGTTATGAACTTCGATTGGAAAGGCAATTGACCCGCTGTTACCGTTTGTTTTATCAACTCAAAGAACGTGAGGAACTTCTTGAGGCACGTAAAGCAAAAGATAAACGGAAACAGTTGCTTGCAAATCCGGCTAAGTAGATGCGGTCTTGCTATCAAGTCAAGGGACATATCTTTTGATCGGGTGGCACCCTTTGGGGCTTGTTGAAAAACCCTCCATCCAGTCTTTGCGAGTCGAGTGAGTGATAACGAACGAGACGTGGCAATCTCTAACTTAGTGCTTAACAAAAACATGAGATTACCACACTTCCTTCGGTCGTTCGCAATGACAGAATTAATAAAACTGCCTTCAGCCAGAAACAGCCTGCAGGCTGTGAACATTTTCCTCTTTCCAATGTTATAATTTATTGTACATTAGATGCTAACAGAAAATAACAATCGATAATAAAGGTTTCAAAATGTCCGAACACAAAGCACCAAAAGATATCAAAGAAAAAATCAAAGACCATTACGCCAAAGCAATAAACTTAAAAGTTCAAAATGTAACAGATTCTCTTCCGATGGCATCGACAGATTCATGTTGTTCTTCGACAGACGGCAAAAAAGAATCTACAGAGTCCTCTTGCTGTTCACCTCAACCGGTTGAGTTTGACAAAGAGGCTGCCGAACGGTTTGCGAAAATGGCAGGATACACCGATGAACAACTTGCCGATATGCCGGGGACGGTTTCTTCATTCGGGTGCGGTAATCCGGTTGCCTTTATGAAAGTAAAACCGGGCGAAGTTGTCTTAGACCTCGGTTCCGGTTCAGGGCTTGATTTAATTTTAGCCGCTAAAAAAGTAGGCGATACTGGTAAAGCTATCGGTCTCGACATGACCGATGCTATGATAGATGTCTGTCGTAAGAATTTAGTAACAGCAGGAATAAAAAACGCCGAAGTCCGCAAAGGTGAAATGGAAAAAATGCCGGTGGTTGATTCCGAAGTCGACTGGATAATTTCAAACTGTGTCATAAACCTCTCCCCTGAAAAAGAACAGGTATTTGCCGAGGCGTTTCGAGTACTCAAAC
>CAJVYT010000158.1 GCA_913009765.1 uncultured candidate division Zixibacteria bacterium | reverse complement strand
CTGGAGTTCAGACGTGTGCTCTTCCGATCTGTCTCTTTTTTTCAATAATATCATCGGTTTTCCGACCGCCATAAAAAAATTGAATAGATTTTGGCTCATATCCTTTGGCAATCATTTCAACTGCAAGATACATAAGCGGCGGAAATCCTACACCTCCGGCAATAATTATTGTTTGCTCATTTTTTTTGGGGAATGTAAAAGGTACACCGAGAGGTCCTAATAAATTAACTCGGTCACCTTTTTTCAAATTGGCAAGCAGAGCCGTTCCTTTGCCGAAAATTTTAAAAATTATTTCAATATCACCATCAGATGTAACCGATGCGATAGAAAATGGTCTTCTAAAAAAAATATCCGTTTCCGGTAGTTGTAGTTGTATGAAATGCCCCGGTTTACATTTCTTAATTTGTGAATAAGGTCGAAAGGTAAACGAAAAATAATTATTATGTAAGTTACGTTTTTTCAGTAAAAAAGTGTCTTCACACGTTGGTTTTATCATCGCAATTTATCCGGTTTTATAACTCTAAATCTATACACAAACCAATACTCAGAAAATTCAGGTGGTATTTTGAGCATATCAAACACCATGGTTGAAACAGTTTCCGTTGCCTCTCTATCAATAGCTGCATTGGGTGATCGAATTTTTAGAACATAATCAGAAATCTCGCCGGAAAAATCAAGTAAGATTTGAAAATATAAGTCTCCCTCCCATTCTGAATTATATGCTTCTTGGGGGTATACAAATTTCTTTTTGATATCTATTGGCTGATTAGGCATCTTAATTGCCTTTGATCCATCCGGAGCTACATACAATGCTTCAATTGGAGCCATATATCCGCCCTCTTCATTTACCAGATCCGACGGCTCTCCTTCTTTATTTGCTAATAGGTTTTCACCGAGTGAATCAGTTCCCAAAGAGTCGGACAATTTTTCTTTTTGTTTTTCTCTGTTGGCAACTCTTACAATTTTGTTCGCTTCTTTTGCCCATGGGCTTGACGGAAATGAATCAATAAAAGCATTATAAGCAAAAAATAGCGATGAATCACCTGGGGACTCATACTCTTCTTCTATCCATAAAAGAGCAAAACGAGCATGTAAATAAAGGTCTGATTCCGGAAAATTATCTACGATATATTGATAATAATACTTTGCTGAATCTCTATTATTATCATCTACAAGAAAGTTCTCTGCTTTATGTAAATAAAGTTCAGCATATCCGGTATCTGCCTCGGTCCCCAGCAAACCTAATAATCCGAGAACTTCTGAAACTCTATCTGATGTTGGGTATTTTTCTAAAACTAAATAAAGTATTGAATCTGCCGCTGTTGAATCATCTTTATATTCTCTATACATTTGCGACAACGCAATTAAAGCCGATGGAGCATCATAAGCAGTTGGAAAAGAGTCAATGACATATTGCATTTCAATAATTGCCGTATCAGGTTTATCCAATGATAACCAGTAAAGTTGTGCTAATTGTATTTGAGCAAAGGCGGCATCATCAATATTTTCTTGCGTAGTTGTAGAGTCAATAAGTAAGGTTCTTGCATAAGTGTCCAATTTGCCAATATCGGCAGAGCGTTTTAAAGCGTCCTTGCCAAAATCTGTTGCTCTGTTTAGTTTTGTAGATTTATCATAATATTCTTTTGCCAACACCAAATCATCTTTATCAAATTGTGCTATAAGTCCAAGCTGATAATATGCGGTTGCAGCAGAACGCTTAGAATCTTCATCCTTTGCAATACTGCTATATAATTCTTCGGCTGCATCATAATCACCTTTATAGTCATATCCTTTAGCGATTGCCAAATTTATTGAACCAACAGAATCAAAGTAGAGTTCATCTTTTAAGAGGGTGTTGAGATAGTCTATCCCCTCATCTATTCTTGACATATTATAAGCAGCTTTCGATGCAGAAAAAAGAGCATGATATTTCTCTTTTTTATCCGGGTCCATACCTATTATCTGCAAATAAGCACTTTGGGCATCATCAAATT
The DNA here is from genome assembly GCA_913009765.1 of uncultured candidate division Zixibacteria bacterium. The sequence goes on along the minus strand of CAJVYT010000158.1, from coordinate 7,112 downwards.
TAAAAAGAGCATAATATCCATCGGCGATATATTTTTGTGCTATTTTTTTTTCTATTTTATCACCTAATGAGTCACGCACTGCATAAAAATACGGCTGAGCATCTGCAATATTACGATTTTCATAATAATATCGACCCAATCCCATAGCAGCTTCTGCTTTGAATGATTTTTCATAGTCAGCATTAAAAATATTTTCAAATAATTCCATTGCCTGAGTTTGCTCACGAAGTTTTAACTTGGTTTTTGCAAGATAGAGTTCTGATTCTTTGACATATGGAGATTCAGTATAATTAGCCAGCAGTTCTCTAAACCTTCGGTCGGCTTTACCATATTGTCTTGTATAGTAGTATGAAACTCCAACGACATATAAAGCATCATCATAATATTTTGTATTGGGGTTGTTTTCTATTACTTTGAGAGCTTTTTCAATAGCTATTTTATACTGCTGCCCACCACCCGTTCGGGATGTGTATTTATTCTTCTCTCTCGCTTTTTCTGCTTTATTGAACGCTTTTTTTGCATTATAAAACGTATTGTAATATACACAGCCGGATTGGCAGATAAATGCTGCTATACACAGTAGCAGTGTAATATATGTAAGTCTTTTTTTGGTCATATTTAACAATATTCTATTGTATTATACTACTGAAAATAAGCCGAAGATGCAACTTAAATAGATTTCTTTTCTGAAATCATTTTAACTATTTTAGGTAAGATTTCACCTGATTTTCCCGGGATAAAATAATCGGCTATTGATGTGAGTGGTGTCTTTTCCATATTGATTTCAACTAAGATTGCCCCATTTTGTTTTGCTGCTGCCGGAAGCGAGGCAGCCGGATGGACTACTGCTGATGTTCCGACAGAAAAGAAGATATCAGCTTTCTCACTATCAGAAAATGCTTGTTCAATAATATGTTCATCGAGCATTTCGCCAAACCAGACAACATCAGGACGTATTTTCCCTCCACATTTTTCACATAAAGGTATCGCATCCGGTTGAATTTCAACTGAGTTATTGACAATAGTATTGCAGACAACACATTTATTTCGATAGATATTACCGTGTAACTCCAAAATATTCTGAGTTTTGGCAAGAGCATGCAGTCCATCGACATTTTGTGTAATAAGTGTAAATTTCTCCGATAGATTTTCTAAATCTGTTAAAGCGGTGTGTCCAGCATTTGGCTGCACCTTTCCCATTAACTCCCGTCGCCAGTTATACCACTCCCAGACAATTTCAGAGTTTGCCATAAAGGCATCCATAGTGGCAAGTTCTTCCGGTTTGAATTTCCCCCAAAGACCCTCTTTCCCTCTGAAAGTCGGCACACCCGACTCTGCAGAAATTCCGGCACCGGTTAAAACAACTATTCGCTGACAATTCTGAACTATTTTGGCAATTTTTTCTATCATAAAAGCAATATATTGATTTGAACAAAAAGGACAAGAGTTTATACAGACATGAGTTGTTTACAAGCCTCTTTCGACAGCGAACCTTTAAGGGCTTGTTGTAAAAGTCAAAAATGTCTCAACGTGAGCAGTCAGGAACCCCTTCCTGACTGTTTAATCGTCGGGAAATTCGCCCAGGCGAACTAACAACGCATTAAGAGGTTTTTCAACAAGCCTTTAAGACAGGACAATGCCCTGTCGCTACAAGCATAAATAGCAAAACCACTAAAGGGTTCTGCCCTACTACTACTAAAAAAAGGTTGAGGCATGCCTCAACCCTACAAAAATTAGACGTTATGTCAGGTGACAGTTCACAATTTACTTTCAGAAAATCAGGAACCAATAGAACAAATAAAAACCGATTTATTTTTATTCACGAAACTGTAATTTGCACATTTTCTAAAAATGATTTCACCGCCGATTCATCACCTGTCATAAGAGTCAGACGTAGTTCGATAGGTTTTTTGGAGACTTTTAAATTAAACTGATTCACAATAGTTGTTCCCTGATAGACTTTTTCAAAACCGCCTTCAGAAAGTGAAACAGTAAATATCGGAAGATGCCAAATATTTGACTTGTGTTGTGAATACAAAGCCACACCAATATTTCTATACTGATCTATCAATGCAGCTGCATGGGCATCTTTATGCTTACCATAAGAATCAAGATATGCTTCTTTGGGCTGTTCATTATCAATTAACACAAACCTATCAATAGCATGTCCCGCTTGGAAATTAAAATTATTCTCAACTGCAAAATTTATATCTATCGGAGTTTGGCAATCTGCGGTTAATTTGTAGACAACTTCTATTGTTTCAGAGTCATCTGAAAATTGAAATGATTTTTCAATTGTTAATCCGGTTTCACCATCTGACTGTCTTATTTTACCATGACGGGTGAGTGTAATTTTATTATTTGCAACATGCGAATCATATCTCTCTAAAACAAAATCGCCAAACTCGCCAAATTTATTCGATTTAAATTTTTCAAAATCTACGTCATCTGTAAAGACATGGTCTATAAAACATCGCTTGAGATACCAATCTTCAAGCAGGTAATCAGACAATCCATCCTCTTTGGTCAGTACTAAATCATGAATAGATTTTGAGCCGTCCGCTTTATCTTCTGTAACCGCTTGTTCAAGTTTTAAGTGATAGCCTTCTTTACGGCGGGTCAAAGTGTCGGTTAAAGAAAACTTTTTATCCAAAAACGACAGCTCTATCATTGTACCGCCATTGTTTGGTTTAAATATAGAAGTCAGTTTGTTGGTCTCTACTAAAATTTCATCATGACCGTCAAAATCAAAATCTACCATTTTTATTTCTAATTGTTTCTTTTCTAATTGACGAATCAGAGACTCCGCCTCTATTAAATGCGAATAGATTGCAGCTCTAATATGCGGAAGATACAGCCCTCCAAAAACACCATGCCAATACGGGCAGTTACATTGAGCGGCATATAAATTATCCTGTGCATTTATAAATTTTTTTGATTTGCTATGTTTACTTTGTAACTTTTGAAGTTTTTCAGAAATATAGAGCATCTTTTTATGCATGAAGTTTACTTCTTCATACTTAGTCAAGAAACCACGCCAATGCCCGCCCCGCACAAAACGCCCGAATATTTTATCTTTCCCCTGCTCTTTTAAAAACTTTTCAAACTGTTCGTATGTGACAAATGGTTTGGCAGGAAGCGACCATTGAAGCATTTCGGCATACGATGCCGACGGCAGATACGCCCGACCGACAGGTTCTGTATTAGCGGCTTCAGACAGTGGAACAATCTCAAGCCAGTCAGAATTATCAGTGACCGCATCGAAAAAGTTTTGCAGCCATTTATCTCGGTAGCAATGTTCATAGGTTTTAGGCCATGAACCGAATTTCTCACCATCATCAGCATAAATGACCATACCGTTTGGATTTTTGGCAGCCATCTGCTTTAGTTCTGCAATCAGTTCATCGACGGTACCAAATGGAATAAGATACCGCATCCGTTTTGAAATCGGCAGTAGTCTGAGTTCTTTTCCCTCAAATTCTGTCACAAACGAACCGGTTAATTGCTCTTCATCGAAGCCGGAATATATAAAATGGGTATCATCAACCGGAATAAATTTAACTCCGGCATTGTTGAGTATTTTCGGAAGATGCGGCTCCCATATTCGTTCGGTGAGCCAGGCACCCTGCGGCTTTATTTGAAATCTTTTTTGAATATAGGAATCAAGTTTTTCAAATTGTCCATAGGCATCATTTTCAAAAATAGAAACTAAAATAGGTTCATAGTATCCGCCGGTCATCAGTTCTATCTGTTTTTTCTTAACTAATTTTTGGATAGTCTTAATATATTCAGGTTTATGTTTTTCCTGCCAGTCCCATAAAATTCCTGATTGATGCAGTGAAATTCGGATGTTGGGATATTTGGCAAGTAATTCGGCAAATGGTTTGTATGCTTTTTGGTGAGATTCATCAAAGACAAAATCGAAATTTCCGACCGGTTGATGATTATGAAGTCCTATGGCAAGTTTGAATTTACTCATTGTACATTTCTACTTATAAGTCGTTTTTTTTGTTTATAGTTTCATAGAGTTACTATCGGAATGAGTTGTCTTATTCTTAATTTTCTAAGGAATCATATATAGAGAGATAGTTTTCATACCTATACGTAGAAATATCGCCATTTTTAACAGCCTCTTTGACCGCACAATGAGGTTCGTGTCTGTGGGCACACGATGAAAATTTACATCCATCTCGAAACAGCTCAAACTCAGTATAATAAAAGGGCAAATCTTTTTTATTCAGTTCCCACAAGCCCATAACTTTTAATCCGGGAGAATCAACTATATATCCACCGCATGGAAGTTCGAACAGCTCTATTGAAGTTGTCGTATGTTGTCCTTTTTTATTATATGATGATACTTTTTTTGTTTTCAAATTCAGTCCGGGGATTAGTTTGTTTAAGAGAGTAGATTTCCCAACCCCGGAGTGTCCCGCAAATAAAGTGCGATGTTCTGACAAATATTTTTGTAACTCGTCGACTCCCTCATCTGTATCTGTTTCTGCTGATGTAAAGAACAACTCATACCCGAGTGATTTATAGTCATCAAATATTTGTTCGAAATCCTTTGGTCTGTTGAGGTCAGATTTATTGATAACAATCAGCGGTGTCATTTGTCCAATTTGAGCGGCTATAATAAATCTGTCTATTAAGCCTGTTTTAAGCGGTGGATTTGTAACTGACACAACAATGCCCAAACAATCAAGATTGGCAGCTATTATTTGCAGTTTATCTTCAATTCCTTTTGATGGACGACCGAATGTTGACCTTCTCGGAAGCACTTCTTCAATAATACCGCATTCGTTTTCAGTATATGAAAAGAGAACATCATCACCAACCGCCACCGGAGTAGTAGATTGTGCCTCAAATTTTACTTTCTGACGGACTTCACATCTTAGCCGTTCCCCATTTTCGGCACGAACTTCAAACAACCTCGCTTTGGTGGCGACCACTATACCTTTTAAGAAATCATTCATATAGTAAACCTATGAAAGTAGTTCGCTAATGACAAGTCATTTTCATAAAGAAATAAACTTGAAAATTGAATCAATATTTTATATAATATGTTAAAAATATGGAGGTTTTAAATGATTATTCTTTTGTACGCTCAAATCATATGTATCTTATTAGGCGTTGTTTTTCTTTGGTACGCCTCAACAAATAGAACACAATTGCATCCATATCACTCTAATTGTGATTCTGTCAATCTCTTCAAACGACAAAGTTGGTATTCACCCACAGGCTATAAATTACACTTGATAGGATTCTTGATGATTTATGCCGGCTTTTTAGTCGGAGCGGTTTATTTTTTCCTAAAATTAATTAGTTAAACATTCTTTTTCCTCTCTTGCCTAAATAATTGAATTTTTGTATCCTATTTGCGGTATAATATAAAAAAATAGATAGGATTACTATGCTTGGAGATATAATTAAAAAAGTGTTCGGAACCAAAGATGAGCGGGATGTTAAAAAAGTCCAGCCTCTTGTTGACGAAATAAATGAACATTATCAAACACTTGCCAATCTCACTGATGATGAGCTGATTGCCAAAACTGAAGAATTCAAAAAACGCCTTGCCGAGGGCGAAACTGTCGAGGATATACTTCCTGAAGCGTTTGCTGTGGTCAAAGATGCCTGTCGTCGTCATGTCGGTAAATCATGGTCTGTTTGCGATATTGATATTGAATGGAATATGATACCTTTTGATGTACAGCTTATTGGCGGTATAGCACTTCATCAGGGAAAAATTGCTGAAATGGCAACCGGTGAAGGTAAAACCTTAGTCGCAACGCTTCCGACATACCTTAATGCTCTCACCGGCAAAGGGGTTCATATTGTTACCGTCAACGATTACCTTGCCCGCCGTGATAGTGAATGGATGGGGAAAATTTATGAGTTTCTTGGCTTATCTGTCGGTGTTATTCAAAATCAGATGACCAACGCCGAGCGAAAAGAAAAATATAAATGCGATATTACTTTTGGAACCGCCAACGAATTTGGGTTTGACTATCTCCGTGATAACATGGCACAAACTGCCGAAGACAGAGTACACCGTAACTACCATTATGCTATAATTGATGAGGTTGATTCAATTCTAATAGATGAAGCCCGTACTCCGCTTATTATCTCTGGTACCGTTGAACATTCATCACATGATAGATTCCGTCAGATGAAAGCAACTGTTGAAAATCTTGTTCACAAACAGGCACTGCTTATAAACGATATGATTGGTAAAGCTGAAAAAATTATTTCAAATGAAGAAGCCGATCACAAACAACTTTTTGAAGCAGGAACTCTTTTGCTTGCCGCCAACCGCGGAGCCCCAAAAAATAAAAAGCTGATGAAAGTTCTCAAAGAAACCGGGATAAAAAAACTTATTTCCGATGTTGAAGCAGATTATATGCGGGATAAAAAACTAAACGAAATTGACGATCGCCTATACTACTTCATTGACGAAAGAGAACATTCAATCGCACTCACTGATTTAGGAACCTTACAACTGAAACCTGATGAACAACAGCTTTTTGAAATACCGGATATTTCAACCATGCTATCAGAAATTGAAGGTGATGATTCTCTCTCAGCAGAAGAACGACAAAAAAAATCAGAAAAAGTTTACAAGATGCATTCTGATAAATCAGAAAAAGTCCACGCTATAAACCAGCTTCTTCGTGCCTATTCTCTCTATGAAAAAGATTCCGAGTATGTTATTCAAGACGGCAAAGTAATGATAGTAGATGAGTTTACCGGTCGTGTACTTCCGGGGCGAAGATATTCCGATGGACTGCATCAGTCAATTGAAGCAAAAGAAAACGTCCGAATTGAGGCAGAGACACAAACTCTTGCATCTATTACCTTACAAAATTTCTACCGTATGTATGACAAACTTGCCGGTATGACCGGTACTGCTGAAACCGAGGCACAGGAATTTTTTGATATTTACAAAATGGATGTTATGGTTATTCTCCCAAATAAAACAATCATTCGGGATGACATGGAAGACCAGATTTATCGAACCCGTCGTGAAAAATATAATGCGATTGTAAAAGAAGTACGCGAAAAAAATGAAATTGGACAGCCTGTTTTAGTTGGTACGGTCCCAGTTGATGTGTCCC
>CAJVYT010000157.1 GCA_913009765.1 uncultured candidate division Zixibacteria bacterium | reverse complement strand
AAGGGGATGGCGTCAATAATGAGTTCCCGGATGTTAAAATAGCTCATTATAATAAAAATAATTCCTTCTGTAAAAACAGCTGTCAGGGCGAACTGCCAGCTATATCCCATTCCCAACACAACGGTATAGGCAAAAAAGGCATTCAACCCCATACCAGAAGCAAGAGCAAAAGGTAATTTGGCATATAGAGCCATTACTAACGTGGCAATAAGTGCTGATAAAGCAGTTGCTGTAAAAACAGCATGAGAATCCATACCTGCTTTCCCTAAAATGAGAGGGTTAACAGCCAGAATATAGGCCATGGTAAGAAAAGTAGTTGTGCCTGCAATTATCTCGGTACGAATATTGGTGTTGCTGGCCTTTAAGTCAAAATAATTTTCAAATCCTGGATAGAGCATCTCTACAGATATAGGAGTGAATGAGCTACCTCCGGTTGTCCAAATTCTGAATCCGTTTGTTATTCCGGCAATATTTTGTCCGGAATTATTGGTGTAACGGATGTCAAAAGAAATGGGACTATTTGGCATAATGTTAATAACACCTGCAGTATCCCAAGCACAATTGACTTTGTCAATGCTAATACTTGAAGCGTGCGAAAATGCAAATGTTAACACTACAAACAAAACTGTGAGTAAAATTAGACGTTTCATAAAATCTTCCCCAAAAATAAATGTTTCTTTTCTTTTATATAAAATAGATATAAATATCTATTGTGTCAAGAGTTTAATTTGGCGAAATGTTTGCTTTTAATTATATCATGTTTTTTGAGAGGGGCAAAGAACTGCTAAAAAGCAATTTTTGCAGTTCGGGGTGCGGGCTTTGCAGACAGCTCTGCCATGGTCAATCATAAGATTTGAATATATAATCCAGTCATCTTTTGGTATCACTTTGATAAGGTCTTTTTCAACTTTCACCGCATCGGTTTGGTTCGTCAGTTTCAAATGTCTGTTTATACGTCCGACATGAGTGTCAACTACGATTCCCTCGGCAAGTCCAAACCCTGCTCCAAGCACAACAGAAGCGGTTTTACGTCCGACTCCGGCAAGTTTTACAAGTTTATCAAGCTCACTTGGGATCTCTCCGTCAAAAAGTTCCAGCAATTGTTGGGCTGATTTTTTGATAGACTTTGCTTTGTTTTTATAAAATCCGGTTACATAGATTGCTTGTTCTAATTCTTCAATATCAGCATCTGCATACGCTTGAATCGATGCATATTTGCTAAAAAGGCTCGGTGTTGTTTTATTGACTCGTTCATCTGTACATTGAGCCGATAGAATTGTTGCCACCATCAATTCATGGATTGTTGTAAAATGTAGAGAACATTGTGCATTGGGATAGTTCTTTTTAAGCAGACGTATAATTTTTTTCGCCCGTATTCTTTTATTTTCAAGAGATTCTCTCGGCATATTATATGATTCTTTAAGCACAACCTAAGATTATAACTCTATCAATATTATTCAAATCTTTCATAATGACAATAGAGTCGTAGTCAGCATTTTGTGATGTTAACTCTGCTACTTTTTCAGCCTGATTATAGCCAATCTCAAACATAATACGACCGTTTGGTTTTAAAAACTTGGGGGCATCCCGCAAAATTGTCATAATAGCGGCAAGTCCTTCATTGTCTGATGTAAGAGATACTTTGGGGTCGGCTAAAACTTCAGGGGGAAGCTCTTTGTATTCATCTTCTGAAATATATGGAGGGTTTGCCAGTATCAAATCAAATTTTTCTCCGTCAGGTACATGAGCAAAATAATCAGACTCAATAAATGTAATTTTTTTAGATGCCCCTAAATCGTCAGCATTTTTTTTGGCTATTTCCAAAGCTTCGGCAGATATATCGAGAGCTGTAATTTCACACTCTTGTAGTTCCAAAGCAAGCGTCACCGCAATAACACCTGAACCTACACCAAGGTCAATAATTTTCGGTGATTGAATTTCTTTTTGTTTTATAAATCCAAGAGCGGTTTCACAAAGAAGTTCTGTTTCGGGTGTCGGAACCATGACAGCGGGTGATACAAAAAACTTCCGTCCATAAAACCATGACTCTTTCAAGATAAACTGTAAAGGTTCTCTTGTCAGACGGCGAGTTATGATATCATCTATCTGTTTCAGATGATTTTCCTTGAGTAAACTTTCGCCATGAAGATATAACTGCAAGCGGTCACATCCTAAGACAAAACAGAGAATCATTTCGATTTCTCCTTTACCTCGGTCTATTCCGGCATTTGTAAGTAGTTGTCCTTTTTCAGAAATGAAGTGGGGGAGATGTTTTATCAACTGTTGTGACATATATTATTTCTCTTATTGTTTTTTTATAATTGGATATACTGTTAAGATGAAAACCATACCGATAAATGAATAACAAAAAATTTCCGTGAATGATTTAGAAAACTGAATCGAATGTGGTATCAGATTGACAAACGTCATCACTAAAAAAGAACCTATGGCAATATATCCCGTGGTTTTATCAGAATAAAGATTGAGTTCTGGTTTTTTATACAGTGAACCTCTCATTGCTATGACAGCAAAAAGAAGATAGGCAAACAAAAGCTGTGTTTTGTTATCGGTTGCATCAGTTCCAAATGGTACCCCTTCCCAAAATCCGTTAAATGCATACCAATTCATCGCAAATCCAAACGGGTAGCCGCCTAAAAAACAAGCAAACGATGCCAAAAGAGTGTATTGAGCAATTTGAAGAAGATTGTCTTCTCCTCTTAAAAACGCTATCGCATGAACTGCTGCTAAAATAATAAAAAATATAGATAAAAACATTAGGACAATATGACTAATCAATACAGCAACAGGTACATGACCGATATATTTTAATGTAAACGGTTTTGATTCAGATGGTGTGAGGACAACTTTTGGTTTTCCTGTCATTCCTCGCACTTCAAAATAGTAAAATGTTTTTCCGCCTCTTGCTCCGCTGAATCCTGAGAATGAAAAAATTTGTGACGATGAGTCTTCTACCTGCATTTTTGAAACATTGTATCGCCTAATATCAGCATTTGGATCGTCACCTAAATTTATTCTTCGCACAACAGGAAAAATAGAATCAGAAAGCTGACCGATAACTTTTATTTGTATGGTGTATGGTTCTTTTTCAAATACTTTCGGTGTAGAAAGATACTCCATGCTGTAGTTACCTTGCGATGCGGAATAAAAAGATGGGCGGTTCATCGCATTATTTTTGGCTATAAATAAGAAGATAAGAGTTAAAACCAATGCGATAATGACTTTAAAATATTTCACAGAAACTACATCTCAGATTGAATTTTCAACTTTTCTTCTTGTTCGTGCTGACGCAGCGGAAGAATTAAAATATCTAAATCACCATTCATTATTTCATCTAATCTATATAACGTTAGAGAGATACGATGATCGGTAACACGTGACTGCGGATAATTATATGTTCTGATTTTTGCCGAACGGTCACCGGATGAAATCATTGTTCTTCGTTCTGCCGAAAGTTTTTCCTGCTGTTCCCGCATTTTTGCATCGTAGAGTCTTGCCCGAAGAACTTTCATTGCTTTGGCTCTGTTTTTAATCTGGGATTTTTCGTCCTGACAAATTACAACTAATCCGGTAGGGAGATAAGTTAAACGAACTGCTGAGTCGGTTGTATTCACAGATTGTCCGCCCGGACCGGATGAACGGTAGACGTCGACCTTTAAATCTTTCTCGGCAATCTCAATATCAACATCTCCAACTTCGGGGAGTACTGCAACCGAAATAGCCGAGGTATGCACTCTTCCTTGTGTTTCTGTTGCCGGAACCCGTTGTACACGGTGAACACCGGATTCATATTTCATTAACCCATAAGCACCGTCACCGGCAAGGGAGAAAATAATCTCTTTAAAACCACCCGATGTTGAGGGAGAGGAGTTTATAACTTCAAGTTTCCAGCCTTTGGTGTCAGCATACCGTTGAAACATTTTATATATATCACCGACAAAAATACCGGCTTCATCACCACCGGTGCCGGCACGAAGTTCAACAATAGCAGGTTTATCATCGGCAGGGTCACGAGGAAGAAGTTTGAGTTTAAGTTCTTTTTCTAAATCTCCAATGAGATGTTTATATTCGTTTAACTCTTCTTTTGCCATTTCAATCAAATCAGCATCTTCACCGGCACTAATTATTTCTTCAGCTTCTAAAATACCGAGTTTAACTTTTTTATATTCAGAGCCGACTTGGAGTATATCTTCAAGATGTCTTCGTTCGCGGTTGAGTTCTATCATCATTTTTTGATTTGATAAAAGCTCAGGATCAGACATTTTCTCGTCTATTGACTGAATTTTTTCTTCTAATTTTTCGACTAATTTAAGCATACCTTATCCTAATAAATTTATGCTAAAGTACGGCAAAAATAGATAAACAGCAAGAGTATAAATAATTTCTTTGGAAAATTATAATGCCGGATTGTTTTCTGCTAAGGTTGTTTCGGTTTCAATACCTAATGATGCTTTTAAAGCTGCCAAAGCGACCTCAAGTTGGTCGGCACTTGGCTCTTTAGTGGTAATCAATTGCAGCCACAGCCCCGGTTTGATAAGAAATTTGGTGAGACTGTTTTCTCTTGTTTTACCTGATAGTTTCAGAAGCTCATAAGATGTTCCGGCAACAAGCGGCAATAAAGAGAAATGAATACCAAAGCGTACCAACAATGTTGGAGGGGCTCCTGTTTGTAGCGTAAAAATAGTATCAGATATAGCATATATAAGTATTGCTAAAAGAGCAACTATGAGAATAAACGATGTGCCGCATCTTGGATGAAGCCGTGTATGACAGGCGGCACGTTCGGGAATTAAATCTTCACCCATTTCATAGGCGTAAATAGATTTATGTTCGGCACCATGGTACTGAAAAATTCGTTTGAACTCGCCAAAGAAAGAAATCCCCCAAACATACAGAACAAACATAGTTAATCTAATTGCCCCTGCAACCAAATTAAACGACACTGCATTTTTGTTAATTCCAAATAAATCAGAAAGTAAAAGAGGAGTAAAAAAGAATATACCGATTCCAAACGCTAAAGCAAAAAAAGCCGAGAGAGCAAGCATCCAGCCGTTGGATTTTTTTTCTTCAATTTTATACTCTTCACCTTTTTGCTCGGCTTCATCTTTTTCTGCTTCCTGCATAGCAATATCTGCTGAAAAATTGAGTGTCTTAATACCGACAATCATCATTTCAACAAATGAAACCGCTCCACGAAGAAGCGGAAGATTGAGAATTTTATATCTGGTGGAAAGTGATTTGTAATCTTCTGTTTTTACTAAAATTTCACCATTTGGTATTCTGACAGCGGTTGATATTTTATCTGATGAACGCATCATCACACCTTCAATTACAGCTTGTCCACCAATATTTAAATCAGGCATATAAAACCCTCAAAGGATATTCATTATGAGTTACAAATAATTAAGCGGTGTCGCATATTTTATTATACGCACCGCTTCAATAATCTGCTAAATAAATTTGATACTATTTTGTATCTTTTTGTGTAAGTCCGTATTTGCGACGGAACCGCTCTACACGACCGGCTGTATCGAGTAATTTTTGCTTACCGGTAAAGAACGGGTGGCACTGTGAACAGATTTCAACGTTAATTTTATCTCTGGTTGAACGTGTTTCAAATTTATTACCGCACGCACAAGTTACAGTCAGCACCTTGTAGTCTGGATGAATTCCGGATTTCACTTTTTGAACCCTTCTATTAAACATTACATTTCACTTACTTATATAATACAACAATACCTGCCGCCAAATCTTTCAGCATTTAGCAACAGAGCCTAACAATATATTAAAAAATATCATTTTGGCAAGTCAAACAATCGGAAAACTTGGGATTTCCTCGCTATGTGTTGGTATATAATAAGTTAGCTCAGCAGGTCGAGTCCACAATGCACCAATAGGTGGATATAGAACCCAACAAAATTTCAATTATATTATTTGTTGTGTCAGGTGCTGTCATGCTTTAGCAAGATGACACCTGATATTTGATAAATCAGTCAGTTCACAATTAACATATCGTGAATCAAGAACTGACTGAACATCGAAAAATAGTTAAAATTTAATAATATCATTTGAATGATTGACATCATAATATGGGTTGATTAGAATGGAATTAGGATTAAAACTGAATGAATTATAAAGAAAAATCTTCTGTTTATAGGAATGATTATGACAGATTTTCCTAAGAGTCTTAAAGAAAAGACAGAACGAGTAGCGAGAGAACAACTTCTAACTCAAGATCATATGATGCCTCTTACAAGTTTTGTTGAGAAAATTAGACAGGAGAAAGGGAGAGGTGCATATGTACCAAACTTTGATCCACTTGATGGTGGCATTCGTGCAAAGTGTCTTTTCGTGTTAGAAGCACCTGGTCCAAAGACCAAAGATTCAGGTTTTATCTCACGAAATAACAACGATGAAACTGCGAAGAATTTTTTTGAAATTAATAGAGTAGCAGAAATTCCAAGAGAGAAAACAATTTCTTGGAATATTGTTCCATGGTATATAGGTACAAGCTCAAAAATACGAGCCGCTAATAACTCAGATATAAAAGTAGGACTATTATATTTATTTCGTCTTATAGAGTTACTCCCTAAACTTCAAATAATAGTACTTGTGGGGAAAAAAGCTCAGAAAGTGTCAGAAGAACTTAGAAGCAGATATACTCATATTGATATTTTAGAATCTTTTCATCCGAGTCCAATGTTTGTCAATCGAAAACCAGAAAATATTAAAGTTCTTATTAAGCAATTCAAAAAAATAAGTAATATTCTAAATGGATTGAATTAAAAGCTCAGGTCGGGGTCACAACTGCTTTCCGTTGAAGACGGAAACCAGTGCAGAAACATATTTAACAAATAAATAGATATACCTAAAATCTATCATCTATTTTTTTATCAACTGCCATTTTGTTATTGTTCTGGACTCCGGCTCCGCCGGAGAGGAGTGGGTGAGGTTTATAATAAATTGATATGGTTCTAAATTTTATATAAATGGAAATGTTGACAGGTTTCTCAATTTAGTTAACTGTAGGTCGGTGTTCCGTTGGTTTGAAATCGTTAGATTTCAAAGTCGAGAAACCCGACATTGTTTTTATGTTTTACGTTGGTAGGACAGATATTCCTGTATGTTCATGCTGTAATCTTGTCGGACAAGAATGTCCAACCTACCGGGTGTCTATATAAAAAAGTCAAGATCTCAGGGGCTTGACCTACTTAGCTCGTAGGTCGGTGTTCACGAAGCCACCAACAGGTGGTTATCGAACCCGACAAAATCTTATTAGGGGCTTTGACCTACATTGCTTATCTTTTTGCCGTCAAGACCGTTGACCAGTAATATCTGTTATGAATCAACGAGTCGATATGAAAATACGGTTCAAAAATCTCTTTCAATAAATCTTGTGTGAAATAATTTTTGAGAATTGAATATTCGGTTTTGTCATCCAAAAAACGCTGTTTGTAATTATTGCCGTAATTATCTTCGTCTGTAGAATAGTAGGGCAGAACCCCGCCAAGGCGGACTGAAAGCCTTTAGCGGTTCTGCCTTTTTTTGTGTAGGTCTGGTTCCGTTGGATTGAAATCGACAGATTTCAAAATCGAGAAACCCGACATGTTTTCCATTCATATAAAATTCGGGGTCACATCAATTTATTACAAACCTCACTTACTCCTCTCCAGCAAAGGGCTTGTTGATAAACCCTCCATTCAGTCTTTGCGAGTCGAGTGAGTGAAAACGAACGAGACGTTTTTGTGGGCGGCAGACGCCCTCGTCTGCCCCACTTATATAGAGAGAAATTATATGCACAAAAACACTTATAACGATTACAATTATATTCACCACAATACTTGTAGCGATAAATTGTATTTCACAAAACAAACCCATTTTAATTACTTGTGAAGAAATGATAAAAATAAAAAAACTAAATTTGTACGAAACGAACCCATTTTGCTGTAAACTAAAGAACCCTACAAAATTACAACGAAAAAGTTATTATAGAATAATGTGGATAACTCTGTATGTGGTTTGTATTAACCGTTCTGTCGGTACTTGACTCATGAGTTTAACCAATGGGAAAGAAGTGAATGCTTATATACCCGGGGAAGGACATAATTTACAGGAACACTCCATTGTTTTGATACGTGGGGGTAGAGTAAAAGACTTACCTGGTGTGCGCTATCATCTGATTCGAGGTGCGCTGGACACACAAGGTGTGGAAGGGAGAACCCAAAGAAGGTCTAAATATGGCGCGAAAAGGCCAAAGAAATAATTTTTGAATCATTCAATTAAAGGAAAATGAGAAAAACCAAGCCAAAAAAGAGGATTTTACTTCCTGATCCTAAATACGGGGACCAGTTGGTAACAAGGTTTGTAAATAATCTTATGTTTCAGGGAAAGAAAAGCACTTCTTACCGGATTTTTTATGATGCCCTCGATATTGTAAGACAAAAAGTTAAGGAAGAAGACAAAACCCCTCTTGATATTTGGAAAAAAGCACTTGAAAATATTACGCCCCAGGTAGAAGTAAAAAGCCGACGTGTTGGGGGGGCTACTTTCCAGGTTCCCCTGGAGGTACGACCCGATCGTAAAATCTCGATCAGTATGAAAAACTTGATTCTGTTTGCACGGAAAAGAAATGGTAAAAACATGGCCGATAAAATGGCTGCCGAAATTATTGCCGCTTATAATTCGGAAGGTGGAGCATTTAAGAAAAAAGAAGATACACACAGAATGGCTGAAGCTAACAAGGCTTTTGCCCATTTTCGTTTTTAAAACCCTATATTATTTAAGCATTTGCAAGTTGATGAGTAATTTACAAAATACACGGAATATTGGAGTCATGGCTCATATTGATGCCGGTAAAACAACCATTACCGAAAGGATGTTGTTTTATACCGGGAAAACGCATCGTATGGGTGAAGTTCATGACGGTGCCGCCCAGATGGACTGGATGGTACAGGAGCAGGAAAGGGGAATTACCATCACTTCCGCAGCCACGACCACTTTTTGGAAATATAAAGATCAGGAATACAAAATCAATATTATTGACACTCCAGGGCATGTTGATTTCACGGTAGAAGTGGAAAGATCTCTTCGTGTTTTAGATGGAGCAGTGGCTGTCTTTTGTGCGGT
>CAJVYT010000156.1 GCA_913009765.1 uncultured candidate division Zixibacteria bacterium | reverse complement strand
ACTATTTTCGACTTTTCGAATAGGTAAACTGTGGGCGAACCACGAATAGCAGGTTGTAAAGATATTCTGAAGATTTATACATATTTTGAGATAACAAATAATAACGTTTGACTTTTATCATAGCAGGTCGGGTTCCGTTGGTTTGAAATCGTCAGATTTCAAAGTCGAGAAACCCGACTATAAATAAACTGACACCCCTTGTCACTCAAGACTTGTATATTAAAAATAAAATTGAAAACTCTAAGACGATTCAATCTTAAAAAAATCATTATTATTTCATTACAATTGTAACTTACAAACGGAATCCACTATTGTTGAATGATCCTATAATATTCTGGAAGTCATGGAAGTATCGTAAAATTGAATACTGGGTGATTTTACCAGACCATATTCATTTTATTATAAAAATAAATGATGAGAATCTATCCAACGTAATTCATAACTTTAAAACTGCATATTCAAGGCTATACAGAAATAAATTTGGTTCTGGAAAAGTTTGGCAAAACATGTTTTGGGATCATATGATTAGAAATGAAAAAGATATGGAAAACCATGTAAATTATATACATTATAATCCTGTTAAACATCAATTAGTTAATAATCTATTTGATTGGAATGAATCTTCGGTACATAAATTTAGTGAAAATGGTTCTAATATTATTGAGATATCAGCAGATAATATTGATTTTGAAATTGAGTATGGGGAATGATAATTTGTCGGGTTTCTCGATTTTAAATTCTGTCGAATTTAAACCAACGGAACCCGACCTACTTTTGCTAATAGATTAAAGAATAATGACGAGTTTAAAAGACTTCTATAATATAATCTCCCTAATTTCTCACTTGCCAAATCGCCCTTTTTCCCGTACTATTAGCCACTATGAAACTTGGTATAATTGGAAAACCTCAGTCCGGAAAAACAACAGTTTTCAACGCCGCCTCGGGGCAGCAGGAAGCTGTCGGTGATTTCTCAAAAGCTACACATAGGGCTATTATAAAAGTTCCCGATGAACGGCTTGAAAAACTCGCCGAATTAGTTAATCCGAAAAAAATTACCTACGCTGAAATTGAATTTCTCGATGCCCCCGGGTTTTCAGGTAAAGGGAAAGAATCAACCGAGCTTGAAATCTCATCGGATTTACGTCAGATGGATGCACTCATGCTGGTACTTGATGCTTTTTCGCCCGAGGCAAATCCAAAAGCGGACATGCAAGATATAGTAGATGAAATGATACTTGCCGACCAAGTGATGATAGAAACCAATATTGAACGTCGCATAAAAAAAATAAAAACCACCAACGATAAAACTGCTATTCAGGAAGTTGAACTTCTCAAAAAATGTCTGGCACATCTTGAAGAAGAAAAACTGCTGATTGATATTGACATTTCAAAAGACGAACGCAAATCTCTTCGGGGGTATATGTTCATGACCGAAAAGCCATTATTGGTTGTTGTCAATCTTGCTGAAGATAAAATCGGGAATGCTTCGGAGTATGATGCTCTGTTTTCAGATTTTATCTCTGAGAATAAACGTGAGGTGACCTCACTCTGCGGAAAAATCGAGATGGAGTTGATCGCTCTTGATGAAGATGACCGAACAATGTTTATGGAAGAGCTGGGAATTAAATCGCCTGCGGTTGACATCGTTGTGCAGAAATCATACAATCTGCTCGGTCTTATTTCATATCTCACAGCCGGTGAACCGGAAGTACGTGCTTGGACAATTCGCAAAGGATTTACCGCTCAAAAATCTGCCGGTGTGATTCATTCTGATATAGAGCGGGGTTTTATTCGTGCCGAGGTTATCAAATATGATGACTATATTGAACTTGGTTCAGAAAAGGCGGTCAAAGCAGCCGGAAAATTCCGACTTGAAGGAAAAGAGTACATAGTCGGTGATGGCGATGTGATTCTTTTCCGATTTAATGTCTAATTCTTATAATCCGATACAATTTATAGGTACGAATAATGGTAAATGTTTCAGTTACTACATGTTATATGAAAATAAATTATATTGACAGTATGATGCGATGTGAACATATTTTGTGAAAATGTGTTATAATTCTTGAAATATAGGATTTAACGCTTTAGAATCAGCTATTTAGCTGTTCAAAAAATGAGCAGGAATGCCGATACAGTTACAATAAGAATGTGACTACAAGAAAAAGGTTATAAAAGTGACAGAAGTGATAGAAAAGAAAAAAATAAAAGAATCTGATAATAAAGTTCTACCGATATTGCCGTTAAAAGGAACAATAGTATTTCCATATTTAATAGTTCCTCTTATGATAACTGACCCGGAACAAACCCGTATGGTTGATGATGCTCTTATGCGTGGCTCTCGTATTGCTATGTTTTTGCAAAAAGATGAAAATATAGAAAATCCGGGGTTAGATGATTTGCACGAAATTGGTGTTTCAGGAAATATTTTAAAAATGCTTCGTTTCCCTGATGGGTCGGTTCGTTTTTTAATTCAAGGACTCAGTCGAATTAAAATCAAACGTGTTATCACGACAGAACCTTTTTTATCAGCTGAAATAACTGCTGTGAAAGAGACAAGTTCTGACCGTGTGAAAATGGATGCGATGAAACATTCTATTATAGAAAAGCTCAAATTATTTATTGATCTTGTTCCAAATGTTTCCGAAGATCTGCATGCTTCGGCAGTAAGCCAGGATTCATTTTCAAAATTAGCAGATTATATCGCATCTAATTTACAAATAGAGGCACCCCAAAAACAGGAAATTTTAGCAGAGCTGAATATTTTAAAAAGATTTAAAAAAGTATATTCCATTTTAAATCGTGAAATAGAAGTTTTGGAAATTTCTCAAAAGATACAGGCAAAAGCTGCCAGCGAACTTGGTAAATCGCAGCGTGATTATATTTTGCGTGAACAATTACGGGCAATCAAAAAAGAACTTGGCGATGCCGACGATCATAATGAAATTGAAGAGTTTGAGGAAAAGATTCTCGATGTCAAAATGCCGGAACAAGCAGAAGCTGCCGCACTCAAAGAGTTGGACAGACTGTCGCACATGTCACCATCATCGGCAGAGTATACTGTCTCTCGAACATATATTGACTGGCTGGTCTCTATGCCGTGGTCAATTTCGACAGAAGACAAACTCGACTTAAAAAGAGCAAAACAGATTTTAGATGAAGACCATTACAATTTGGTCAAAATAAAAGATAGAATTTTAGAACATCTTGCTGTACGAAAACTAAAAGCTGATATAAAAGGACCAATACTCTGTTTTGTCGGACCTCCGGGGGTTGGAAAAACGTCGCTTGGTAAATCTATTGCCAGAGCTATGGGACGTGAGTTCTCAAGGGTTTCCTTAGGCGGTATGCGTGATGAAGCCGAGATTCGTGGACACCGAAGAACTTATATCGGAGCTATGCCGGGTAGAATTATTCAGTCGCTTAAAAAGTGCGGTTCCAATAATCCGGTGATTATGCTTGATGAAATTGATAAATTAGGTTCAGATTTTCGTGGTGACCCGGCATCGGCTCTTTTGGAAGTTCTCGATCCCGAACAAAACGATACTTTTTCTGATTACTATTTAGAGTTACCATTTGATTTATCAAAAGTAATGTTTATTACAACAGCAAACTGGTTAGAACCGATTCCGGCAGTGCTTCGTGACCGAATGGAAATTATAAATCTTCCGGGTTACACAGACCTTGAAAAACTTGCAATTGCAAAACGACATTTGATTCCGAAACAGCTTGAGAACCATGGGCTAAAAAATTCTATGTTAAAAATTCAGGACTCTGCTGTCAAAGCTCTTATTGACGGATATACCCGTGAAGCAGGCTTGAGAAATTTGGAACGAGAAATAGCATCGGTAACCCGTAAAGCTGCCCGAAAAATCGCATCCGGTTATAAAAAGAAAATTACTTATGTCGGTGAAGATATTCCAAAATTGTTAGGACCTAAAAAATATACTCGGGAAGGTCTTGCCAGAGAATCCACTATTGGTGTCGTCCCGGGACTTGCCTATACATCGGTTGGCGGTGAAATTCTGTTTATCGAGGCAACCTCTATGCCGGGTACTAATACCCTGACTCTTACCGGTCATTTAGGTGATGTAATGAAAGAGTCAGCCAAAGCGGCATTGTCTTTTATTCGTTCCAATGCTGAAGAATTTGGGCTGTCAAAGGATACTTTTGAGAAAAAAGATTTACATATTCATGTACCGTCGGGTGCCACTCCGAAAGATGGTCCTTCTGCGGGTATTACAATGATAGTCGCTCTTTCATCGTTGTTCACCGGTCGTAAAGTAAAAGCTGCTCTGGCGATGACCGGAGAGATTACTTTGCGGGGGCAAATTTTACCGATAGGCGGACTTAAAGAAAAACTTCTGGCAGCATATCGTTCGGGTGTCAAAACTGTTATTCTCCCTGAGGAAAATAAAAAAGATACCGTTGATTTACCGCTTGAAATTAAAAAGAATATTAAACTAAAATTTTTCTCAAATGTATTGCCGGCGGTAAAATTTGCATTGGAACCAAAAAGTAAAACAAAGAAAAAATAATCTGTTTTTTAGAAAGTAATCAAAATGAAAATTGTCACATCGGAAGTGATGCGTAAGATTGATAACGCTGCGATTGAAAAAGTAGGGATACCGTCACTTGAGCTTATGGAGAATGCCGGACGGGGGATTGCTCAAGCTATTACCGCCGATCTTACTTTAGAGCTTGATGATGCTGTGTTTACTATTTTTTGCGGAAAAGGCAACAATGGGGGAGACGGTTTTGTTGTCGGACGTTATCTTTTTTTGGCAGGTTTTGAAGTTGCTTTTTATCATATAGGTTCCCCTGATACATTCTCAGAAGACGCCAAACAAAACTACGACCTTATAAAAGAGTTAGAAATCCCGACTAATGAAATCAAATCAACTGATGAACTTCCTGAACTTTTAGAATCAGATTTTATTATAGATGCAATTTTTGGTACCGGTTTTTCAGGTATTCCAAAAGATATTTCTTATGATGTAATTGAGTATATTAACTCGCAGCCCCAAGAGATTATCGCAGTTGATATGCCGTCGGGTTTACAAGCTGACAATGGGAAATACGAGGGTACAGTAATTAATGCCGATTATACCTATACACTCGCTCAACCAAAATATGGGTTGTATGTTTCTCCCGGGCGTGAGATTTCAGGCGATGTTGATATTATCCAGATTGGCATACCTCATGATGTGATAGATTCTTTTTCACTACACAATAATTTAATTACTCCGGCGTATGTATCAGAAACTCTTCCTGTGCGTAAACCTGACGGACATAAAGGAACATTCGGCAAACTATTACTTTTGGCAGGTTCAACGGGAATGACCGGAGCTGCTGTTTTAGCCGCTCGTTCGGCACTTCGTTCAGGATGCGGTTTGGCAAAAATTGCATGTCCCCATACTACTTTGCCTTTGATAGCACCATCTTTAATAGATGTAACAACATATCCATTACCAGATGTTGCCAAAAAAGGATGTCTTGCAAAACGTGGGTTAGGTGAAGTTAAAAACATTGCCTCAGAACATGATGCTTTGGTTATAGGTCCGGGAATAGGAACTCATTTTGAAACAAAAGAACTTATCTGTCGGTTATTACTTTCACTTGAAAAACCTGCTGTTGTAGATGCCGACGGGTTGAATGCTCTTATTGATGATTTGCAAATACTTGAAGATACCAAGGCGGAATTGATTTTAACACCGCATCCGAAAGAGTTTAAAAAACTGACATCTGTTGATGTTCCCGATGATATACATGAACGTATCAAAGTCGCCCGTAAATTTGCAATTGAGTATCAAACTATTTTAGTGCTAAAAGGTTCTCCGACTGTGGTGGCATATTATGACGGTGCCGTCTATGTCAATCAAACGGGGAACAATGGTATGGCTGTGGGCGGTTCCGGTGATGTTCTTTCGGGGATTATTGGATCGTTTTTGGCACAGGGACTAAAACCGATAGATGCTGCCTTGTGCGGAGTTTTTCTGCATGGACTCGCCGGCGATATTGCAGCTTATAAACTCGGCGAACGTTCTATGATGGCATCCGATATTATAGATTTCCTCCCCGATGCATTCATGATGCTTGAGTAGGGTTATTTCCCCAACCCATGCGAAATACCGATTTGAATAGCAAAATTTAGATCATCTAAAAAATAATTGACTCTTGGAACAATAAATTGAGCGTGAATATATCACAGAACCGGCTATACTTCCTTTCCTACTACTATTAAATATTGAAATATCTCTATATCCGATAGAAAAAGTAGGCTGAACAGAATCTTTTTTACTTAATTCAATTTTTTTGTAAAAATGTGCGGTTAGAACAACATTTTTATGGCTATCATGAAATTGATATGCACCAAAAACAGATAATGAAAAAGGGACTTCTATTTGTAACAAATTCATCGGATTTATTTGAACAAATATATTATAATAAGGGTCCAAATTGATGTAATTACTTCTACCATAGGCTGTGCCGCTATGAACAATATCTGAAAGATTACTACTATCCACGTAAATAAATGTAGTAGTGAAATCACGATGTGAAACACCGAATGATATTTTGTTTCGATAGATATAACTAAAAGTAAATGCTTCTGAAGAATTAATAAATGATGATTCATACCACTGTTTACCACCTGCCACAACAAAACTATGATCATAGTCACTCTCATACGGCAGTTTGGCATGAATATTCGCCATAGTAATAATACTTATTATAAATGGAAGTATAAATTTTATTCTATTCATTTTATATCTACTCCAAGCTTTGTAGGGTTGGGGTCTGCCTCAACCTTATCATTTTGTACCGACAGGGCATTGCCCTGTCTTAAAGAAACAGGCAGGCCGGTTCCCTACTATATTAGGGTAAGATTTTATTTCACCAACCCGTATGAAATACCGATATCAATACCATACATCAAATTTGTGTTGCCTTTAGCATACTTGATGTTTGGGATAATCATAAACCGTGAATTTTCAAATATTTTTCTTGAATAAATTATTGATCCAGTAATAAAGTTTTCATTTGAATTAAAATAATCATTATACCCTATTGAAAATATCGGTTGAACTGATCTTTTCTTATTAAAAATAAATTTTTATAAAAATGTGCGGTAAAAATCCACTGCGATCTAGATTCATATGAGCTTTGTATAGAGAGTGATATAGGTGTTGAAATGTTAAGTAAATTAAACGGCAATAAATTCAGAAAAGTTGTCGTGCTAGAACTTTTATAGGTTCTGTATCTTACACCAGTGACAATTTTCATTAAAGCTGAGTTTTTGAATGTAATAGATTAGTATGCTTTAGAAAATCCGAAAGAGACTTTGTTTTTAAACTTATATTTTAAAGTGAATGTATTGTAGTAATCAATTCTATTATCCATTGAAAACACCATATCATCATAACTATTATTAGTAAACCATAGCTTACCACCTGTCACAACAAAACTATGATCATAGTCACTCTCATACTGCAGTTCGGCTCTTGTACTTCCAACAGCGAATATCAGAAATGATATAATGACAATTAAATATTTATTTTTCATTTTTAAATTCCCCTAAACATGGAAGTTTTTCTTATAGAGTAAAATATAAATCATGGTGTATGCTGTCAAGGAGGTAACAGGAAAAGTGTGCCGGATTTCCAATCAAGTTGGGAATGACATGAGGTAATGAGAATGAATTGTGGCAAAGGTGATAACATTGTAAAATATCGGCAGACGAGGACCCCTGCCATGCACAGCACTTATATCTTTTTTCGGTCTACACTGCTCCTTTCCGTCGAAGACGGAATCCAGTGCAGAAACGTATTTATCAAATTATTCGACACATCTAAAAAACCATAATTAGAATTATTACAGTTCTGACTTTTGATATAATATCAAATATGACGGTATCCCTGCGATGCTGCCATAATTTTAAAAAGGTCAGGTCTCTTAAGAGACCTGACCTTGCTTATTTTGGCAAGGAGCTAATAAACTCTAACCTTCGTTGACTTGTTTCTCTGCTGTGCCTTTGAGTTTGTCATTTGCAAAGATAGCGATGTCTACCCGACGGTTCTCTTTACGACCTTCAGCTGTAGTATTGTCGGCAACAGGTTGTGTCTCACCATATCCGACAACATTAAAACGAGTAGGCATGACATTGTCCATAGCAAGTTGTGAACTGACAGATTGTGCTCTGCGAATAGAAAGATCCATATTATGATCTTCGGATCCGGTTGCATCGGTATGACCTTCAATAAGAATTTCAGTTTCATTATACTTATTTAAAATCACAGCTAATTTTTCAAGATTAGTTTTTGCCGCCGGCTGTAGTGCTGATTTGTCGACTTCAAAAAGAATTCCCGAATCAAATGTTATCTTAATGCCTTCGCCGACACGTTCAATAGTGGTACCCTCTAAATCCCGTTCCATTTCTGCAGCTTGTTTATCCATATAATTGCCAATATAAGCACCTGCTGCTCCACCAACTGCAGCCCCGATAATTGCTCCTAAGGCAGTGTTGCCGGCTTTATCGCCGATAAGTCCGCCGATAACAGCACCAGCCGAACCGCCGATTAATGCACCTTTATCTCTTTTCTTTAATGATGCACAGCCAATTGCTGAAATCAACATTGCTGTAATGATTAGTAAAATTGTAATCTTTTTCATTTATTTCTCCTTAAGTTAGTTTTCTTTCAAAACAAATATCTATACAAATTAAAGACATAGCAAGATTGAAATTTTAGGATAATTTAATATTTTGTATAATTTAATTCTGTCAAAGAATGCACCGAAAACAGGAATTATTTTTTCCCCTTTATGGAAAATTGAAAAACCTCCGTCTTTTGCAAAAACTCCATCCGGTTTTTTAGTGCTATAAAATTCACTTTGAACAAATAGACTTGTTGTAATAACAAGGAGGATTGAAAATGAAAAAAAACAGTCTTTTTATTTTTTCTCCTGATAAAAAAATCATCGAATTACAGTAGAGCCGATACTTAATAAAAATGAGTATGTATCATCTGTTTTGTAGAAACCAAAATCAAAAGTGCTAATACTATTATTTTTAGATCGGAAGAGCACACGTCTGAACTCCAGTCACACTGATATATCTCGTATGCCGTCTTCTGCTTGAAAAAAAAAAATAACCCCTTTCCAACCTTATTTTTATCTTCCTCCTTATGCCTTTTTTTCCTCTCC
>CAJVYT010000155.1 GCA_913009765.1 uncultured candidate division Zixibacteria bacterium | reverse complement strand
GTTTGGTGTTGTATAGTGTTCTTTTTTTTTTTTTTTCGTTATTTTCTTTTTTTTTTTTTCAAGCAGAAGACGGCATACGAGATATATCAGTGTGACTGGAGTTCAGACGTGTGCTCTTCCGATCTGGTAAAAAACGATTCAAATTCTTTAGTCGCTTTTTTGAGCCTTGCTTTTTCTGATTCCAAATCTTTTGGAGAGTCTGTTTTAAGCCTCTCCAAATCAGTTTTTGGATAATCGGTTTGAGGAAGTTGCAGAGAACTAATTTCCATTACAATATGATCAGTTCTGCTCGTAATGCTCCGGCTTGTTTGAGAGCTTGAAAAATTGCAATAATGTCTCTTGGGGTAGCTCCAATTTTATTTAATGCTTTGGCAACATCTGACAGATAGACAACCCGCTTGAGATGTACTACCCGTGCCGGTTCATGATTTATAGTAATTCTTGAATCAGTTGTCACGATTGTTTCACCGGTTGAAAATGGTTCCGGTTGAGAAATAACAGGTGAAGATTCAATATTGACGGTAATCGTTCCATGGGCAATTGCAACCGGTTCAATGGTTACATGTTCGCCGGCAACAATGGTACCTGTTTTTTCATTGATAACAACTTTTGCAGTATTATCGGGAACAACTGTAAGCAGTCCTATATCTGAGATAAAACGTGTACGGTAAATTATATGTGAAAGCGAATCGGGAATCATAACCTGTACAGTACCGCCATCAAGAGCAAAAGCAGTCATACCGTATTTTATATTAATACGTTCTGCAATTCTGTTGGCAGTTGTAAAATCAGGATCTCTTAAAGAGAGGAAAAATTCTGTTTTCTCGGTTTTAGGTCCTTCAAGACCATTTGTAACTTTACCGCCATTGGGAACTCTTCCCACTAAAGTATAGTTGTTTATAATTTTACTACCGTCATCAACTTGTACATTAAAACCGCCAATAGAAACAGGACCTTGAGCGACAGCATGAACCACTCCCGAAACATCGGAAAGCGGAGTCATAAGCAGAGTTCCACCTTGCAAAGAAGATGCGTCTCCTACAGACGAAACAGTCACATCAACATAAGAGCCGCTACGGTTAAAACTGCTTAATTTTGCCGTAACCATAACAGCGGCGACATTTTTAACTTTCACCTTTTTGGTGTCAACAGTCAGCCCCATACGCTCCATCATATTTGTTAATGACTGGATTGTAAACTGAGTTCCTTTACCGTCTCCGGTACCATCAAGACCTATAATAAGTCCATAACCGATAAGGTCGGTTTCTTCCATATTTTGAAATTGACAAATATCTTTTATTCTTACTTTATTGGCATCTGCCGGCACAACAAATGTTGTAATAATCAAAACAACTAAAGAGATACAAACCGGTAGTGATATTTTTGTATACATTATTTGCAGCATATCAATCCCCTAAAATACCCAGTTAAAGAAACGAGTAAAGAATCCCGGTCTATGAGCGGAATTTGAATTCCCTTTACCGGTATAAGAAATTTCGGCATCAGCAATTAGATATGAATCAATCGTATTATTCGGGCTGATATCTTTTTGTCTGACGACACCTGTCAGTCCCATAGTTTCTCTATCTCCTGAAAGACCAATAGTGCGGGAGCCTTCAATAATTAAATCACCACTTTCTTTGACAGCAATAACGGTAACCGACATTTTAGCAGAAAAAGTACCATTGCGGATAGATTCTCCCTTGCCGTCAAATGTGGAGCTATTTTTTCCATCGGCACCAAAGATTGGTATAAATCTTAAAGGTCCTATACCCGGTCCCCCTTCAATAGAAGCTTTTGTAGATTTTGAGGTTTTTGCTTCAGCTTTTTGTGTTGCTCTACTTTGTTCAAATATAAGTACTGTCAAAATATCACCAACACGATTTGCTTTGATGTCGGTAAAAAGAGATTGCGTTTGTCCAAAGTTATTACTGCCAAAAACTTTTATCGTAAACGGTAAAAGCAGCAGTATAAATAAAATTAATCCGATTTTTTTAAAGTTCATACGTGACTCCTTTGCCCTATCCTATGGGTCAACTGCGACATGATGAGCATCAATGACGCGAGCTACTATTATTTTTTTACTTGTTTTATTTTTTACTTTTATAAAATCACCTTCACATCCCGACTGTAAAGCGACACCATCGGCAGTGACTTTAAATACTGAACCTGAGTAGACAATTGTTGTTTCTCTACCTGAAACAATATCCGGAATTTTCTCAAGCATCTTACTTGTAATGGGGATAGATTTTTGTACAGTCCCTTTTATTCTATACCCTTCTGTTTCTGCAAGTGAGTAGTACGATTTATTGCGTAAATTTGTTACTTCAACCTTTTGAATTGTTGTGTTAGATGTTGTGAGTGGCGTATGACGTTTTAATCTATCAGTGGCGACAAGAACAGAGTCGAATTTTCTAATACGCATCCGCACTTGTGATGATTCAATTTTTCCACCATCGTCAAAGATGGTTATTATTACCGTAAAAAGCCCAAGTGGGTCTTTTAACGTTAACGGTTTGATTGATATTTCTTCATTCTCCAGTTCTGTCTTTTTCAAACGATTTGAAAGTACCTCAATTTTATATGTTGTAGTATCTAAATTAAAGTCATCAAACATTTGATCAATAATAGCATCATTGACAGTTCTCGTATCAGCACTGAGAGTGCATGTAATCAACAAAGAAATGAGTAAAATCGTACAAAAAGTTTTCATCTGTTATCTCTTAAGGTTATTTGCTATTTGCGACATATCATCGGCAGTCGTGATAGCTTTGGAATTCATTTCGTAGGCACGCTGAGCTACAATCATGTTAACCATTTCATCAACAACATCGACATTGGACATTTCCAAATATCCTTGATCTATAGTACCTAAACCACTTTGTGAAGGTATATCTATGATAGGATCACCTGATGCACCGGTTTGAACTAAGAGATTACGACCGATCGCTTCTAAACCTGATGGATTTATAAATCGAGCTAATTCAATTTGCCCTACATCGGTAGGCGTATCCGAACCGTATTGTAGAACCTGTACAGCACCGTCAGAACCTATTGAAACTGAAGTAGCATCTTCGGGAATAGTAATTTCAGGAAGAAGTTTATATCCTTCTGATGTTACCACTGAACCGTCACCTGTAATCTTTAAAGCACCATCGCGAGAATACACCGTCGAACCGTCTGGATGCTGAATTTGTAAAAATCCGTCACCGGCAATAGCAATATCTAATGGGTTTCCGGTAAGCTGAAGGTTTCCGATTGTAAACATTCTATTGGTTGCAACAGCTCTGGTACCATACCCGATAGATAATTCATTTGGAACTATCGAACCGACTGCAGTTGCTGTACCTGCTTTTCTATATTTTTGATAAAGTATATCTTGAAATTCAATTTTACTTTTTTTGAATCCGGTAGTATTTACGTTTGCTAAGTTGTTCGCAATATTATCAACATTCATTTGTTGGGCTACCATTCCGGTTGCCGCTGTTCTCATTGCTTTAATCATTTTTCTACTTCCTATAGTATTATTTGATTTATTTCTTATCTACTTCCGACTCTTTGGAACAGATGTTCAAGAGATTGGTCTTGAACCGAAATTGATTTTGAGTCAGCTTCAAAATTTCTAAATGAGATTATCATCTCAATCATTTCACGTACAATATCTACATTTGACGCTTCAAGATATCCTTGCTGTATAGTTGATTTTGTTTCCGGAATAAGTTCTTCTCCTTCCGGAACAACAAACATCGAACTTCCTATTTTTTCGAGTGATTGTAAATCATTAACCGTAACAGGTGTGATTTGACCAACAGTAAGACCATCAGAAGAAACAATTCCTGTTGCAGAAACTTCAACATCACCCGACCCAACAGTAATAGCTCCGCCCTCACCCATCACCAAAGCACCCCCGGGAATTTCTAAAAATCCTTGTGGACTCACACTAAAAGCACCATTTCGAGTTAAAGCTTTGGTTCCATCGGGAAGCTCTATCTGGAAAAATCCGTCACCATCAATAGCCATATTGAGTGGGTTACCGGTATGATCAAAAACACCCGGTGCAAAAGAAGTGTAGGACTTATCAACCATAGGTTGTTCCCAATCATTCCTTTTATGAGCAATTTTTAATTCAGCTCTTGAAAGCTCTTTAGTAAAAATCCGCTCTTTTTTGTATCCCGGTGTTGAAGCATTGGCAATATTATTTGCCGAGGCTTCCTGTTTTTTTATCCGCGGTATCATCGCAGATGCTGATCTGTATAATCCTTTTATCATAATATTCTCCACCAAAGTATATAGCAGAGGGCGTGCCAAATTTATTTCGCACAGATAAAGCGTTTGCTATCTTAACCTTATGCGAGATTTGGTTTTAAATATTTAGATTTATTCGGAACAGAATTCCGTTTGAAGTAGGAATATTTTTCTTAGCTGTTATTTGGGGATTTCTTGATATTTTAGCATTGTTTTATTAATGAGTTTATCCATGGCTTCATCAAAACGTTCTTCAGAACAATTTTCTCCGTTTGACTTTTGATATAAGGCACAATCAGTTTTATAACCAAAACATTTAAGATCTTCTGCCAAATAGCAGACTTTGAGATACAAACATCTTTCAGCAACTTTGAATTTCTTGTTTCTGTCAATCATATTTTACCTATCGACTTCTTATATCAAAAACTTAGAGTTAAGTTTTTAACGATAAATTTCATAAAAAGTGATAATAGATGCAAAACTATGCACACCTAAAATAACCTAAATATTTCTATTGCCAAATTTGTAATTCTTTATTATATTTTTGTCGTACAACTTATGTTCATTTCAACTACTTACAAGAATCGAACAATTTATAGAATATTTTTCTAATTATAAAAAAAAAAACAAAATTGAGCATTAAATTTGCTTTTATGTATTTCCGAAAGGATAAAGGAATATATGCGAATAAATTTGAAAATTTTATCTATAATTTTAGCTGTACTCATACTTGCTGCTGTAACCAAAAGT
The DNA here is from genome assembly GCA_913009765.1 of uncultured candidate division Zixibacteria bacterium. The sequence goes on along the minus strand of CAJVYT010000155.1, from coordinate 4,236 downwards.
CAACCGATTGGATTTGACCCAAATATACGAGATACGGTATCCATTCAGTCCACGACAACTTCTTCAACTAATAACGGGTTTATACCTGTTTATTTTTACAACGATCAACCTTTGGCAGGTATAGAATTAACTATGACATATAGTTCATTAGATATTATGATAGACTCATTTTCATTTGTTGGGAGCCGTGTTGAAAATTACTCTTTAAGAGGTGCCGACCAACTCACAACCAGTTCTATCACTGTCTACACGTATGCTCTTGCGGAAGGATTAATACCCGATGGGAGCGGCTTATTGGGGAATGTATATTTTTCATTTATACCGGGCATCACTCCTCAGACAATAGCAATAGATACTTTGACTATTACAATATCGGAGAGAGAATTTTCAACGGCTTTTTCTGATGAGAATGCTAACGCCTTTTCACCGATTGTCAATTCGGGAACTCTCACAGTAGGATCAGAAAGTTGCTGTTTAGGTGACAGAGGTAATATTAATAACTCACCCGACGATTTGGTAAATGTTTCTGATTTAGTATATTTTGTTAGATATATGTTTCAAGAAGGTCCTGAACCGGTCTGTTTAGCCGAAGCCAATGTAAACGGTTCTCCTGATGAAATTATCAATGTCTCTGACTTAGTCTATCTCGTTGCTTATATGTTTCAAGAAGGACCACCGATACCGTCATGCCCATAAGATTATTTTAGTTTATTCAATCTAAAAATATTGAGAGCGATTTCATCGCTCTCTTTTTTTTCTACTTCACTGATTTCTTTATAAAATTTTTCTTCTTGAATCTCTTTGAGTTTTTCATATTTTTTTCGTTCGCGTGCAGCCGCTAAAAGATCTTTCCGTTTTTTATTTTCATCATGCTTAAGAACTTTCAACATTTCTCTCCCGATCATACTGTCCTTTTTTAATTTGTGTACATACCGTGAATACATCAGCATTTCAGCAACAGAAAATTCTTGCTCTGTTTTTTGTACTTGAGATTGACAAGTCGTATGTCGAGTAGCTTCAATTTCGGTAATTTCATTCTCTTGTTGTAATATTTTTTTTTGAGCTATGGCAAGTATTTTTTGTTTTTCATCTTCTATATGTTTTCTCTGTTTTAACAGAGGTTCCATTCGATAATGAAATTTTTTCATAGAAAATTTAGCTTTCTATAATTTCTTTTAAAGTCTGAAATGATTTTTTATAATCAACTTCTTCAAGTATCTTTTGCTTAAAAAAATCTTTGAGAGCATCTATTTTTGAAATAGCATAGTCAATTTTTGGATTACTGCCTTTCACATACGCTCCAATATTTATTAAATCTTCCGCATCACTATAGACTGAATAAATTTCTCTTATTTTTACCGATAAGTCATATTCTTCGTCAGTAGTAACTTCTATCATAAGTCGGCTTATCGAGTCTAAAATATCTACCGCAGGGTACTGATTCATTGATGCTAATTTTCTTGAAAGTGCAACATGTCCGTCTAAAATTGAACGAACAGCATCGGAAACAGGTTCGTTAAAATCATCTCCTTCAACTAAGACAGTATATATACCGGTAATAGACCCTTTATCTTTTTGCCCTGCTCTTTCGAGTAGCTTTGGAAGCATCGCAAAAACTGATGGTGTATATCCTTTTGTTGTCGGTGGTTCTCCGACGGTAATACCAATTTCTCTCTGTGCCATTGCGACCCGTGTTAACGAGTCAACCATGAGCATGACATCCTTCCCTTGGTCACGAAAATATTCAGCTATTGTCGTGGCAAGCATCACACCTTTGATTCTGATAAGAGCCGGTTGGTCAGATGTCACCGCAACAACAATAGTATTTTTTAACCCCTCCGGTCCAAGATCTTTTTCAATAAATTCTCTAACTTCTCGACCACGTTCCCCAATGAGTCCAACTACATTTATGTCAGCAGAAGAACCGCGTGCAAGCATTCCGAGCATCACTGATTTTCCAACTCCTGAACCCGCAAAAACACCTAACCGCTGCCCTTTACCTATAGTAGTCATAAGATCAATTACTTTGATTCCCGTATAAAGCGGTTCAACTATTCTGTTTCTCTGTAACGCCGGTATAGGCTCTGCATTAATAGAGCGTGATGTCACCGTACGAAGCGGTCCTTTACCATCAATAGGTTGACCTAATCCGCCAAGAACTCTCCCGACCAGTTCCGGTCCAACAGGTACACGCAGTTGTTCAGAAGTTGATGTTACAATAGCTCCCGGTGTAATACCATTGACTGAACCAAGCGGCATAAGCAAGATGCGATTATCCCGAAAGCCGACAACCTCAGCTTTGATAGTTTCGCCATTATCTCTATTTTCAATATTACAGAGTTTTCCGATTGATACAGCAGGTCCTGCTGATTCAATTACCAAACCAACTACTTGAGTAACTTTACCAAAATGTTTTACAGTAGTTATATTATCAATTTGTTCGGCATAAGATTCAAATGGGACAAAACTCATTCCTCTCCCCCATGTGACAGTAATAAATCCTCGATAACATCAATTTGAGAATTTAAACGAGCATCTATATCTCCGGTTGGAGTTTCTATAAAGCACCCGCCGTATTTTACACGTTGATCTGCAATAATTTCTATCTGTTTTATAACTGTTGAACCTTGTGAAAACAAGTTTATGTTTTGTTCGACAATTGGTAAATGCTTTGGATTAACTTTAATCTTTAAATTGGAACGGTCAATTAATGAGTCAATAACACCATTTATTATTTTCAAAGTTTTCTCAGGGTCGACAGCAACTGCTTCATACGTAATTTTTCTACAAATTTTAATAACAAGTTCTAAAACTTTTTCGCGAGCTTCATCAAGTAATGATTCTCGCTGTGAAACTGTAGTTTTGATTGAGTTTTCAAAATTTTGTAATACCGTTTGAGCTTTTTCTAACCCTTTTTGAAGTCCTTCCTCATAACCATTTTTATAACCGTCATCATAAGACTGTTTTTTTTGTTCAGTCAAGGCATTTTCCAGTTGAGACATTTGATGGATTGGTATAAAACGACAACCATCAGCATCGGTAATTACAGAAACTGCAGGAAATAAATTAGTTAGTCGGTCTTGTGCTACTTTTTCTTTTTCAAAATCAAGATGTTTTTCGCCGACATACACTTTTGGACCTTCAAGAGTATTTCGCAAAATCTTAGACAATGATTTCCTCTTTTCCACCTCGACCTGAAATAATGATTTGTCCTTCTTCTTCAAGTCTTCTGACAATTTCAACAATACGAGACTGGGCAGCCTCAACATCGGATAACCGAGTAGGTCCCATAAATTCCATTTCTTCTTCAATCATTACTTTTACACGTTCAGAGACATTTACAAAAATCTTAGTTTTCACTTCTTCATTGGCAGCTTTGAGAGATATTGCGACATCCTTGGTTTCAACTTCTTTAAGCAGACGCTGAATTGAACGGTCATCAAGTAAAATGAGATCATCAAATACAAACATCATATTTTTAATTTCTGCTGCTAAATCGGGGTCTTCTGCTTCTAAAGATTGTAAGATATTTTTTTCAGCCGACTGGTCGATCAGGTTAAGAACTTCAGCAATAGCTTTTGCACCACCTGATGCTGACATTTCTCCCCCCGCAGTACGTTCAAAATGTCCTTCTAAAGTTTGTTCAATTTCGGTTAAAATTTCAGGAGCAATTTTTTCCAAGGCATTGCCTTTAAGCAGTTCCTGCAATCCTGTTTTTCCAATGCTGTTTGTTGCCATAAAAAAGAACTGCATTTTTTCCGCCTTTCCTTTTTCTTCCAAAAACTTTTGAAATTCCTCTTTTGCAAAGCCTGGTCCTGCAATAATTGCCTTTTCAGGCTTTATTTCCAGAATTTTTTCAAAAATTTCTGAAAAATTTGGCCGAGATTACTTGACTTTCCAGCCTTGAAACATCAAAAATTCAACCCTTATTTTTAGCTTAAAAATGAGGGTTTGTGTGGTGGCAATTTGGAATGGTTTTGTAGAAATCCTTGTTTTTGGCTTAAAAACGGAGGTCTAAAAAGCGCATTTCGGACACTTGGTTATTGGGACTTTTGTAATTTACGGTTGATAAGTGATTATTTAGTAAGGAGTTAGAGTTTTTTGTGTCAAGATAGGTAATTTCAAAAATGAACGTTTTTTAACGGTTTTTTCACGTTTTTAGTCGTTTTTTTGCAGTTTTAATCGAAAATTGACCACTTTTGGGCGTTTTTTAAGAAAGTGCGTTTTTGGGCTAAA
>CAJVYT010000154.1 GCA_913009765.1 uncultured candidate division Zixibacteria bacterium | reverse complement strand
ATACGGCGACCACCGAGATCTACACTCTTTCCCTACACGACGCTCTTCCGATCTTAAATGCCTGTATGTCAGTTCTTGCCATAAAAAATACCTCATGCCGGTTGGCAGAGGTCATACACAAGTACGCCTTTCGGGTCTCCTTTGCCAAACCGGGCAGGTCGGAAAATTGCTCTTCCGGCCGTAGAGTCCTCGGCAACCACGTGGGTCTTCCGAGGTTCGGAGATTAAAAATATCTTCTTTCCTAACTCAATACAAATTAAGCAATTTCGCTATGTGAGCATTGACTTAAGTCAATGGGAAAGAACAGCAATTTTTTGATATTACGCAAGTGAAAAATGTCACAAAATTGTCAACAAATGTAATCTTTTTTGTAGACATCATAGTTAATACCAAACTACTTTGTTTAAATATACTTTAGGAGGTAATATGAAACAAGAAAATCAGGTTGTATCTTCCATTTTAGTGCATGCCGATGCTGATAATTTTACTCATGTGAGAGAAAAAATTGCCTCGGTTCCACAAATGGAGATTATTGAAACTGCTGAAAATAAATTGGCAGTTGTGTTAGAAACAGAATCAACAGAATATGCTGTTGGTTTATGTGAAGACATCAGGTCACTTGAAGGTGTTTCCGGTGTCGAGATAATATCTCACTTTTTTGAAAATGAAAATAATAATATACAATAAATCTATCTCAATCTTAAGAAATGGAGACAAGGAAAATGAGTACCTTGGATCGTAGAGATTTTATAAAATCATCGGCGGCATCATTGGCGGTTGCATCGCTGGTTGCTTCCTGTGGAAAAAAACAAGCCGATGATAATTTAGGTCAAAAACTCGGTGGAGATGTTGATCAACTTGGAATTACATGGGACAAAGCAGTCTGCCGTTTTTGCGGTACCGGCTGCGGTGTTATGGTTGGTCGAAAAGATGACAAAATTGTTGCTACCAAAGGTGACCCCGATTGTTGGTCGAACAAAGGATTAAACTGTGTAAAAGGATATTTCCTCTCAAAAATATTATATGGTAAAGACCGTCTCACAAAACCATTAATTCGTAAAAATGGGAAAATGGTAGAGTCCTCTTGGAATGAAGCTCTTGACCTTATCGCATCAAAATTTGAAGAAATCCTCAAGCGTGACGGTTCTGATGCTGTTTCAATGTTTGGTTCCGGTCAATGGACAATTTTTGAAGGGTATGTCGCTCTTAAGTTTATGAAAGCGGGATTGGGGTTTATCTCTAAAGATGGTGTTGGGTCAAACAATCTTGATCCGAATGCACGGATGTGTATGGCATCGGCAGTAGCTGCCTTTATGAGAACTTTCCAATCTGATGAACCGATGGGTTCGTATGAAGATATAGAAAATACCGATACGATCTTCACCTGGGGAGCAAATATGGCAGAGATGCATCCGGTTTTGTTCTCTCGCATTATGGATACAAAAATGAGGAATCCGGATAAAGTGAAAATTGTTGATTTAGGTACACAGTTCACTCGCGTCTCTGAAGAATCCGATTTGTATTTAGAATTTAAACCACAAACCGATTTAGCAATTGCCAATTATTTTATTCACTATATTATTAAAAACAAATTGTATGACAAAGAATTTGTAAATGATAATTTAGTATTCAAAAAAGGTGAAACCAATATTGGTTATGGTCTTTTAGACGGTGGAGCAGATATTCCAAAAACAGCCGGCAAAATGACCAAAATAAGTTTTAAAGAATATAAAAAGTTTGTTTCAAAGTTTGATGCCAAATACGCATCAAAAATTTCCGGTGTACCGGTTGATAAACTTGAAGAAGCTGCCAAATTGATTTCTGATCCGAACCGTAAAGTTGTTTCTTACTGGACTATGGGATTTAATCAACATACTCGCGGTACTTGGGTAAATCAGCTTGTCTATTCAATTCACTTGTTAACAGGTAAAATTTCCAAACCGGGGCAGGGTCCTTTCTCGCTTACCGGTCAACCGTCTGCATGCGGTACTGCTCGTGAAGTAGGCACATTTGCACATCGTCTGCCTGCTGATTTGGTTGTAAAAGTTGAAGCACATCGTAAGATTGCTGCTGATATTTGGAAAATTCCGATTGAGAAAATAAATCCCGTAGTCGGTAAACATACGATTGAAATGTTCAGAGCAATTGATAATGGTTCAATCAAATTACTATGGGTGCAAGCAAGTAATCCTTTTCAGTCATTACCTAATCTAAATAGGTTTACAAAGGCTGCCAAAGAGAGAGATGTGTTTATTATTGTCTCTGATGTTTATCCGACTCGTTCAACTGAAGTTGCCGATGTTATCCTGCCTTCATCAATGTGGGTAGAAAAAGAAGGTGCTTTTGGTAATGCCGAACGGAGAACACAGCATTGGAACAAAATTGTCAATTCGCCGGGTAAAGCTAAAAATGAAATTTGGCAAATGATGGAAGTTGCCAAACGTCTTAAAATTGATGCAACCACAACCGTTGCTGATAAAATTTACAATTTTAATGATGAAACATTTTATAAAGACCTTTGGGAAGAATATCGTTCATTTTCGGTTGGACGTGCCAAAGATATTGCTCCTTATGAAGTTTTGAAAGAAAAACATGGCGTTGTCTGGCCGTATGTTGCTAAAAATGACAAAAAGGATTTTAGCGATGTGTGGGCAGGTATAGAAAACACCGAACCTAATAACTATGTTTCAGTTAAGTGGCGTTACAATGCCAAGTATGACCCGTATGCTGCCCAGTTTATTAAAGATCATCCTGAACGTTCATTCAAAGATGGTATAGCATTTTATAAAGCATCCAAAAATGATTATCGTGCAACTGTTTTTGCTGTTCCGTATGAACCGGCAGCAGAAGAACCGAATAGCGATTACCCGTTTTGGTTATGTACCGGTCGTGTGCTTGAACATTGGCATACTGGTTCTATGACAATGCGTGTACCGGAATTACGCCGAGCAGTTCCAAGAGCGGTTGTGAATATCAATCCTGATGATGCCAAACGTATGGGTATTAGCCGGGGTGATTTAGTTCGTGTGAAATCACGTCGGGGAGAAGTTGTTTTTCCAGCCGATGTAAACGGTCGTACTATTCCTCAAAAAGGATTGGTCTTTATTCCTTTCTTTGATGAAACCCGATTAGTCAATCAGTTAACGCTTGATTGTTATGATCCGATTTCTAAAGAGCCGGATTATAAAAAATGTGCTGTAACAATTGAGAAAGCATAAAGTAAATGATAAGAAAAACTGATTTTTTTAAAGAAAGATTTGTTGAAAAAACAACTCAATGCGTCGTCGGTTCGCCTAGGCGAATTTCCCGACGATAACGCAGTCAGGAAAGGTTCCTGACTGCTCAAGTTATGTCATTTTATACAAATCTGGATTTAAAGAGTCAGTATAAGAATATGAAACGACGAGATTTTATAAAACGAACTGCTGTAATTTCTGCTGTTGGTCTGACCGGTGGATTTTCTTTAGTCAGTCTGCTTGGGAAAAACAAGAAACATTATTTCCGACCTCCCGGAGCATTAGAAGAAAATCAATTTTTAGCCGCTTGTATCAGATGTGGAAAGTGTATACAGGATTGTCCCTATGACACGCTGAAACTGGGGTCATTGGAAGATGGAATCAATATTGGAACACCGTATATTGATTTCCGTGATGTCCCTTGTCAGATGTGTGCCGATGTTCCCTGTATTGCTGCCTGTCCGACAACTGCTTTAAACCATGATTTGAAAGATGTCAATAAATCAAATATGGGTACTGCGGTTATTACTGACAGGGAAGCGTGCCTTTCGTTAAATGGAATCCGTTGTGAAATTTGTTATCGAGTATGTCCACTCACCAACAAAGCGATAACTCTTGATAAGCACGAACAATCAATTACCAAAAGACATACTGTTTTTGAACCGATTATTCACAAAGAGTTCTGCACCGGCTGCGGTATTTGTGAGAATGCCTGTCCGCTTGATAAAACTGCTATCAAAGTACTGCCGACAGAACGTGGGGACAAAGCTGCTCATTATATTTTACTAAGGGAGCAGCAGACATGAATAAAATAGCTCAAAACAAATGGAGAATACTTAGGCGAATAGTGCAATTCGGCATTATTCTTTTATTACTTTCTCCATTGTTGAAACTGTCTGTCTTTCGAGGAACTCTTATTTCGGGAGAGTTGTTTGGGGTTTCATTGGTAGACCCTTTTGCAGCTATAGATTTTATGATGGCTGCAAAAACAATCTATGTTTCCGTAATCTTTGGTGCATTGATTTTGGTCGGGTTCTATTTTATCGTTGGGGGAAGAGTTTTTTGCGGATGGGTTTGTCCTATCTATTTGTTGTCAGAGTTTAGCTTGAAATTACACAAAAAATTTGCTCTGTATAATATGAAACCGTCAGCATCATTTAAGTATTATCTGTTTGCTCTCTTTTTACTCTTGAGCGTGATAACGTCAAAACCTGTTTTTGAATTGATTTCTCCCATAGGGATAATCAGCCAAAACATTGCTTTGGGTATAGACAGACCGCAGGCTCAATTTGGGAAAGAGTTAGAGAGTTCAGTCGATATTGTCAACAGCGGATATTCTTCGTCGTTGATGTCTGACAGTTATTATGATTGGCAAATTTTGTTTAACAGTTCCCTTTGGTTGATTGTTTTGATTTTACTCGTAGATATTTTCTTCAGTAAAGGATGGTGGTGTCGATACGCTTGTCCGGTTGGTACTTTTTATACTCTGCTTGGAAAATATTCACCGGTGAAAATTAAAATTGACCATGTCGCTTGTACGAAGTGCAATGAATGTTTTGATGTCTGTTTGCCGTCGAATGTTCTTATTGACCCCGTACAAGGGAATACAAATTGGGTTATAGACAGTTCGTGTACAAATTGTTTAAATTGTATTGATATATGCCCTGAAGATGCATTAAAAATTAGTTTAAAAATAAAGAAGGAGAATCTCTCATGAAACATTTTATGGCTTTCATGACCGTATTATTAATTTTTTCTCTCTTGATTGCCTGTCAAGAAGAAAAAAGAAGCACCGCACCGCTTACAGATGCTCAGAAATTAAATCTTAAATTAGTGAATCAAGACAATGTTGCATCGTATGGAGCTCCGCCGATGATTCCTGCCGAACATCCGATTGAAATCGGTGAAGATTTAAAACAATCTGAAAATGGCGGTCCTATCTGTTTGGATTGTCATTATAATCCCGATGAAGAGGATGCCCCGCAAACACTTCATCCAGAGCGACATAATTGTATTCAATGTCATATACCTGCTGCCGCTGAAACAGCAACTGCTAATGATTTCAAAGTCGTAAATGAATTTGTAAAGCAAGTTCCTAAATGATTGAAAAATTATCGGCGGGGTTGTGTAAACCCCGCCGATTTATTACATTCTAACTATGACTTCAAGAGCTAAATTTCTCAAAAAATCATTTCAAATGATTGGTGGTATATTCGCCGAATCTATCCAGAAAAAACTGCCCGATAAAATAATTAATCCGAAAAAAGAGATTTATCCGCCCGGGGCAGTTGATGATTTTGCAAACAAATGTGAATCATGCGGTGACTGTCGTTCGGTTTGTCCGGTAAGTTGTATCAGGTTTAGTCCTGATGAATTAACCGGTAAAGAACTGCCGATTATTGTACCGGCTGAAAAAGCATGTATTATGTGTGATGATTTACTCTGTATGAAAGTATGCCAACGTAATGCACTTGTTCTTCCTAAAGACAATAAATTTTCAAAAATCGGTTTGGCAAAAATTATTACTGATAAATGTCTGCCTCATAACGGACAAAGTTGTATGACTTGTTATGATATCTGTCCGTTAAAACGTGATGCTATCAATATGAAATTCAATAAACCTGTTATTAACGATGAGAGTTGCACAGGATGTGGAATTTGTGAAGAGGCATGTATCTTGGAAGATGATAAAGGGGTCAAAATCCAACTCATTTCGTAGCAAAAGTAGGTCGGGTTCACAAAGCCACCGATAGGAGGTGGATATAAGCAAAAGTAGGTCGGGTTCACGAAGCCACCGATAGGTGGATATAATAACCCGACAAAATCATTACAATTCTGAGGGAACCGGTACTTTCGCCATGACATTCCACACTCTCTATCTCATCCCGTACTTTCCCAATGTCATTCCAAACTTGATTTGGAATGACATTGGGAAAGTATTTTTGTAGGGAGGAGATCTTTAGCATTTCCGCCAATAGATGTCAGAACCACTAAAAAGTTCTGACCAAAACTTTTTAATGATTAAGTGCACATGAACTTTTAATCCAATTAATAATTTTATTAACTTCCTTAACTTGTGAGTTTAGAATTTGAACTTTTCTTTCATACTTATCACGATTTGGAAGTTTTTTAAGCACTTCTAAGAAATTTGTTTCTGTTATATAAATATCTTCGACATCAATCGGTTGCCAATCTTGAATGGGATACATAAAGATATACCCATCAGCTAAATCACCAAAAGACCAATCAGATTTCATAATTTCATAAACCGCACTATCACATTTTAAATTACTAAATGGAGAACTACCACTAATATCAAATCCTACTTTTATGTTATTGTTGGAATTAAAAACTTCTTCAAGTTGTCCATCAAAAGGAGCAATCAAGCCAAAATTATTTTGTTTTAAGTCTGTTAATGAAATAAAGGGAGCATAAAAATATATCGAGAATAATTTATCTTGATACTCTTGATAAAGATAATTTCCCAAACGAACTCTTTTTTCAGTTTTTGATACTTTACCATCTGTAACTTTAGGAGGAATCAATTTTGTAATTGCATGCATATTTCCGGTATAAACTAAAACTTTCTCATTTTTATCAAGAACTTCTTTCTTAAGAATTTTAAACATATGTTCATCTCTTAAGTAAGCAGCATCTTTTAAACTATCTTGTTCAGCGGGAGTACCGTAATATTTTTTCTCATAATCAATATCCAAATCTAGTCCAATAACTCTAAACTTACGTGCATCATCAGGTAAGTTATTATTGAACTCCCAGCATTTTCTTACAAGGTCAACATATTGCTTGTAGCACCAATAACTGGTTGAATTCCGAAAAACAGCAAATAATTTATCGTTCAATAATATTTTTGAGTGAATTACATCTTGTATAAGTGATTGTTGACTTGAGTTGGCAAATTCTATTGCGAGATTATACACACCATTCTTGTATAAATGTGGAATTAAATCCGAAACGAATTCAACCTGATGTTTAACTCTGTGAATTTCACCGAGAAGAACAATATCATGATTCTGAAATTTACTAATAACATATTCAACAGGTGGTAGACCTTCCTTTTGTAGATATTCTACAAGTTTTGTCTTATCTACATTTTCACAATTTGCTATGGGTGAAAGTAGAAACAAAATAGATATTATGAGAGATGGTTTCACGACTTTCATAAAATAACCTCCTAAAAAGTTTCAGAATTGAAATAATAACATACAATAAGCAGACTGTATTGTCAATAATTATTTGCATTAGAATATTACTGTTTACTAATATTTATAGGCAACATTGCCAGTTCTATGTAGACGTTTTAAGCCTGCAGCTTTCCTTAGCTTCTGTATCTATAATACCCCTTCCCTGGGAAGTTGTCAAGAACTATTATTCATAATAGAACTTCTATCCTGTTAACTATCATTCAAAATCGTTTGAATGATTTCCTGTTTAAGTTTTTCGGTTAAGGTAAGCCCCAATATATCAGCGCTGTCCGTAACCGCATCAGGAAGTCCAAAACTTTCAGTAGGGTCAAAGCCCGAGCTGTCTGCCAGTTTGAATACATGTTCAGTAACGTCTTCTATGACTTGTTCGTTACTGTAAACTAATCCATCTACCTTATTAATATTGAGTTGCGATTTTCCCGCCCATTCACCTAAATGTTCACCTATATGATATATCAAGTTTTCTTCTGTCATTTCTATTAAAGAAATGTTCCACGCTGGATAATTAACAGGTGTGTGTGATATTTCTAAATACTTATCCCCTTCGAGGTGCTGAAACAACACGATGCTACCATCTTCGTTTCTAAAAGAATTACCACCACGCTCAGTTAATCCCATTTCTAAAAGTTTTTCAATATTCATTATTTCTCTCCCGTTCTGTTCAATGTATATGCAACGACCATGAACGTGTTGTATGGTTAAAACCTGCAGCTTTCCTTAGCTTCTGTATCCATAATACCCCTTCCCTGGGAAGTTGTCAAGAACTATTATTCATCATTCATTCACCAAGTTCACACAATTGATATGCGGTAATATTGTAGGGTTGTTTTTCACCAACTTCATTAACCGACCATGAACGTGTTGCATGATTAAAGACCGCTGATTCCAATTGCTCGACTGTAAAGAACCATTCATGTAATGTTAAATTGTCTTCACATTCAACATATAAAACGATGTCCTGATCAGATTCTAATTCGTCTATGTTATTAAGGGCAATCCAGCGAATAAAATGGCCATCAATTTGCATTGCGTCTGCTGTACGTAATACACTCAATAAAGTTTTCATATTTGTATATCCTACTTTGCTAATACATCTAATGTATGTAACTTATATGGTGTAATTATACAGGCTTGTTTAACTGCTTCATTAACTGTCCATGAACCCGTTGTATGATTAAAGACCGCTGATTCCAATTGTTCAATGGTAAAGTACCATTCATATATTGATGATTCTTCACCACAACTAACATGCAAAATTATGTCTATGAAATAATCATCATCTGGAACGTCGTTAATATTAAACTGGCGGACAAAGTGTCCATTGATTTCCATTGCGTCCGATTCGCGTAATACATCTAATAAGGTTTTCATATTTGTATACCCTTGTTGGTTGACTAAGTATATATTATAACCTAATTAATATCGTGATGTCAATAGTTGACAAATATTAAAAAGTATGTAATAATGAAATAACAATCAAAAAACTTCGGAGGATGTATATGAAAGAAAATCAACGTGACAAACTATTAAAGCGGTTAAAGAACAAAGCTAGTGCTGGCGGTCGTAGCGCTGCCATAGATTGGTTTTGTGCAACCTGTATATTTGATAGTGAATCAATAGGTGCCGGATCGTGGAGAAGTCAAACTACCCATTGTCAGGCAATCACATGTCCATTATATAAGTTCAGGAGATCGGAAGAGCACACGTCTGAACTCCAGTCACACTGATATATCTCGTATGCCGTCTTCTGCTTGAAAAAAAAAAAAAAAAAAACAAAAAAATAATAAAAAAAAAAAAAAAGAAAG
>CAJVYT010000153.1 GCA_913009765.1 uncultured candidate division Zixibacteria bacterium | reverse complement strand
TAGCATCTGACCAGTTATCATTCCACACAAGTGATGCAGCTCCATAACCGGCCTCATTAGCAAACCGGACTGGTAATGTATCAGAATCATTAACCCAGAAACCAGACTCATCTTTTAGGCCGTGGGAATCTCCTAAAACAAGACTAGACGTACCACCTACCAGATTATGCCTAACCTCAAGTATCTCAAATACACCTTCAATATTATGGCGAGCATAGGTCATGTTTATTGCATCTCCGGGACTCAATAAAAGTGATTCTCTAGCGGGTACGGTTATCATGTACTTTTTAAGCGGCTTCCCTTCGTAATTGATTACCCTTTCGGCTAAAATCTCGGCATCGTCTGAGTCATATAAGTATGTTTCTTTTTCTGTCAGTCTCAAAGAGCTTTCATCATGGAGGTACTGACTCTCTGTGTTTTCAAATTCTTTAAACTCTGACCATTCTCTCACATAGCGATGATCATAAGTAATACGTGATTTGCTAAATATATTCAGAGTTTCTGTTACTTCTGAAAATTCTATTATTACCTTGTCGTCAAACTCTTTCAACCCTTCACTTTTGGAAGGCCAGAATACGCGGTATATAAATTCACCTTCTGTATTGGCAAACAAATATGAACCAACAGACATATTAATCTTTTCAATAATCTCACTGACTTGCTGGGTTTCCCAAATATAAATTCCAAGCGCACGGTATGTTTTTAATTCTGTTGATTTAAAAATAGACCCGCCATGGAGACGATTATAAGCGGTTGTAAAGCTGGCATCATTTGTGCTTGCTGTCTCTCCTAAATATGTGTCCAGTATATCTTTTACAATATCTGATGCGTTGTCCATCAAGACACCGGCTGACCTCTCTTTGCCTTTAAAATCTATCGCTACCCTTTGGTTATAAACCCAGTCGGCCTCGGCTAAAGTAAACTCACCATTTGCTAAATCAGTTGTTTCAAAACTCTTAATCTCCCATTCCTCTGTACTCTCGCTCAAGATTCTAACCTGTTCAAATTCATTAATCGCATGTCCTGCTATTTTAAACTTTATTAATCCTACGTCTATTAATACAGGGCTTGCGCCTTTAATAATACCGTAAGCTATCTGGATCGGTCTGCCAATATCCCCATTTTCTATATTTGGATAAGTTGCTCTATCATAAAATGTAAATGGTATTTTCTTTTTAATTTTAATTTTGTATTCAGACAGAGTCATGCTTAACTTCGTATCGCTTAATGTCCAGTCACCAATCAGCCATGTTCCAATAGTTTCATAGTCACCATAAGACATGACTACGCCATTGACTTCTGTTCCCAACATTAACGTCACTGATCCTGCATCCCATTCAAAATTAACAAGATCATCAAAGAACCCGTCTGCGTTACTTAGCGTCATTTGACCGCCAGAGATTTGGCTGATTCCGCCAAAATTCTGCTCAATTCTTGACGATAGATTAGGCACCGCTTCTAAACGTGGCTCATAGTATTGACTATTAATTGGCTTGCCAGCATCAGAATAATAAAACTGGAGCATGGCTTGAATAGTGACTGTATGTGCATCTGCCGATGCTGTGGTATGAACGTATACACGATCATTGACTGAATCGTAATAATAAGAACCTGCATTCGCCGAGACTAATGCAATAGACGCTCTGCTGATTAAACTTGTACCGTTTTCTTCAACATCTATTACATTATGCGCTGTGGTTGAATAATAGGTTGTTAATTGTGGTGATTCTGAATACAAAGCCCATATGGTTAGTTGCTGCCCACAAACTACTTCTGCGAGCATAATTTTATTTAAATCTGGATGAACTAAGTCCGTGGCTACTGTCATAATTGCTCTGACATATTAATAGAAAGTTTCCAGTAAGTCGTTGTTATAGCCGGAAGAAATGAAGGAATAGATTTTGCTTTAACGTAATAAATCCAGTCCACCGGCTCAATATCATGGTCTATTGATATGAAATAAGGTTTGTGCATCCCTACTGAGTCAAATATTGCTTTAAAAATGTCAGAGGTAGCTTTTAATATTGGCGGGGTTTGGATCATCACATCGTCATAAATCGGTCTAATGTCGTTGTAAGTCTGGCCACCAATCGTCTTGGTTGTTTTGCTGGTGTCTACTGGTGAGATATTCATTGATGCGATTGGTAAAGTGTCATAAGCACCGAGGAAGACTCTCCCAATTTCTCTTGTTTCACTTGCTGCTGACTTGGTAAAAGCCACCCGCCAATAACGATAAGACTGAGAGCTAAAATAAGCAGCTATAACACCTGATACCCTCGTCAAAGGCTGACTAAAAGATGGCGCACCCCATGAATCAGAGTCATTACCTTCTAATACTATCCCTGTATCACTTGCTGTTAAGTCATGGTCAAGTAAAATAACACTTGTAACGGCCTTGGCCGACCCTAAATCAATTACGATATTCTCGGCTGTTGCCACATCTGGACTTACTGATGCCGTGGCTGTGCGCCATACTTTTGCTCTTAAAGCATTAGCAATGTTTGAACCAGGCAGGGCTGCGTCCTCACTTGATGCCGTAATCGTTGCCGTATCTACAAGGTTATTCCACATAAATCTGGTCGCCGCCATTACGCGGCACTCCTGACCGATGTTGCATCAATTTCTATTGTGCCATCTCTGGTGGCTTGTTGAACCGTATCAATAATTGGCCGACCGTCAAGATTAACTGTTACCTTGATGGGCTGAATAGTCTGCTGTGTTTGCTGAGTCGTACCTGAATCTGCTTGCTGGGTATTATTTTGACTATTGCTATTACCGCTCAATGGTGCAGCAGGGGCAGAGCCGACTGTGCCACCACCAGAATAACTTGTGCTGTTAACCTTTTGCAGTTGTATTGCACCAGCAGCGACCACCATAGCTGCGAGAGCGGCGCCGACCCATGGATTAGATGCGCTATTATAAGCCTTCATGGCTGCACTGGCCGTATTAATGATAATCGAAGCTTTCTGTAAGTTCTTACTTTGCTCAAATGCCTTTCTGCTTCTTGCTTCGTTTAGTGCTGCTGCTGTTGCTAGCAACTGCCCGACTATCTGCATACCATCAGACATTTGTGATACTTGCATCTTTTTGTCATCGGCTGCCTGATCTGCCTTAATCTTGCCAAGTCGTCTTTGATGTTCAATTTCCATTTTCTCACGCAAATCTTGAAATGGAATTAACGTATCTATTTTGTTCTGCTCTGCCAAAATTAACATCTCTTTGGCTTTGTCGTATTTCTCAATTAGTATTTGTTCTTCTGTTAGAGTTGACTGTCTCAAGGCTTCTACTTGTCTTACTAGATTAGCATCCTGAGCAGCAGACATTTTATTTACAGCCTCTTTGCTGCTACCACCAGATAATGCGCCAGCAACAGATTGACCTGCTTGTTCTGCTGCCGCCTTAACCTTGATTGACCATTCTTCAATATTCTTTGAAGGCATAGGTTTTAAAGTTAAGATAGCTAATTCTGCAGTTGTTTCAGCCAATACACCGCGAGTAGCTTCTGCGAACTCTAAAAACTCTGGCTTAACGCGAGTCTTTGCACCTAACAAATTGGCAAAGGTAGCCACGCCTTCGCCTAGCTTTGCCATACCGGTGACTGCTGCCGCAATAAATCCCTGAAATACCACGTTAATAGTTTTCCAGCCTATCTCCATAATACGCAGGGCATCGCCAACCTTACCAAGACCCTTAACTACTATTCCAACGCCGCTGTTTACCTCGTCTTTAAATCCTTTTGATTCTATCGCTGCATTAGTGAACATATCGGCCACGCTTGTTAACATAGGAGCAAGTTCGACTGCAATGGTATTACCTACGCCCTTAACTACACCCATCGCTCTTTGGAATGCATCGTTTGTTTCTTCAATCTTAGCAGCATCAACACGACTAACAGCGAGGCCAAGCGCCTCAGCTTCTTTCTGCATCTTGTTAAGCCCTTCTGTACCGAGGGCAAGGGTATTAATTAAAGCAGTACCGCGACCACCAAAAACATCATAAGCAATGGCAGTCTTTAAAGTCTGGTTTCCTACTTTGTTTAATGCGTCTCCAATAACTTTGAACTGCTCATCAGGCTTGAGCTTCATCAAATCTTTGGTTGATATATTTAAGGTGTCAAAGTGTTGGCTGTAAGTTAATAGCCCGCGGTCAGCATCAAAGATAGCTTTCTGCATTTTTGTTAATGACTTTTCAAGTGTCTTTTGCTCAACACCTGTTATATTTGCAGCATGTTGTAGACCTGCAAGTTTATCAGTCATTATTCCTAACTTATCAGATGTCTTTGCTAATGCGTCAATTGTATCAAACGAATTTTTAACCAGTAACCCAAGAGCAGCGGGGCCAGCGAGTCCAACAACTAATTTGGTTGTTCTGAGCATTGCCTTATCTACTTTCATAAAAGACTTGCGCATCCTGCGCCCAGCCCTTCTGACTTTACGGCTGGACTTTGATATTCTCTTATCAAACTCCGCGCTATTCAGTCCTAGCGATACCCATAAACTGCCTAGTTTAGCCATTGTTCCCCTTTCTTATTTCAAAAAATGCTTGCCAATGTTGATACTCGGATACTGTCATTTCTTCAATTTCGCTGACTGTCTTGTGTAGATGTTCTGCTAGTTGAAACTGGAACAATAGATCAGCATCCGTTTTTAGTTTTTTACCGGCTCCTCATCATCAAGCTCACTCATCTTGATGATAATTTCAGATATAACATCTGCATCAGCCATCTTCATTAACTCTGTCATATGTATAGGTTTAAACAACCTATTACCTTCTGAGTCCAGTGCTCTTGTGATCAATGTTTGCGCTAGTGACTTTAATGAGCCTTCATTCCTGTACTTGTGTATATCCTGTTGCTCATTAAGGTTCAATGATCGGTAATAGATTTGCAAAGGCTTGTCATCCTCCCCCCATTCAAGGACTTCAATCGGCCCATGCAAAGTATCACGAGATAGTTTATACTGCGCGGCAATCCGCCCCATTAAGTCAGCCATATTAAATCCCTGTCAATGTGCCAGTTCCCTGACTTGATATTGATACCGTTGTAGTTGAGCCATCTGCATTAGAGATAGACTTACCAGTAACTATCACGCTTCCTGTTAGCTCAGCAGGGGCGGGACTTGTAGACTCACCACCAGGGAAAACAATAATGGACACTGTATTTCCAACATCAAGCGCACCCTGACCTGCTGTATCTGTCGGATCATAGTGTGCTTCAAAAGTAGCAGTCCAGCTTGATTTGTTAAAAAGAAACGTGCGTTCTGTATCTGTTAGTTGAGTATCTTCTATCGTATCACCCGATACTTCAACTGAGAACGATGTGATTTCTGCAATGGTAGCCTCTGGTGATGAGCCAACCTTTACAATTCCTGAACTGCCTTTATAAGTTGCCATTTATTAACTCCTGATATAAAAAAACCCGCTTATGCGGGGTTGTCGTTTGATTCGGTTTTTAAGGGTTCTGGTTTTTTGAATTTAACCTTGGCCCGCTTTTTAAGTAGCCATCCTTTTTTAGCCATGGCCTCTACTCTATTGACAGGTACATCAATATTACCGCCCGTTATTCTGTGATATAGCTTCATATTTATTCCCTGTGCCAGATAGAAAAATCTATAATGTGTTGATGTAGTTCGGTTTGTGGATCGTATAAATCAGTTTCTGTTTCAATTGTACAGTCCTCTATTGTCACAGATGGGCTGGTAGTTGAATGAGTGCCTGAATATCTTTGCAAGGCTAATCTAACCTGCTTAATGATTGCGTATGACTCATCATAATCATCTGAAAACGCTGTGAACTGATAACGTGGGTGAGCAAGGTTCGTATCTGAACTTAATGCCCTAATTCTTGTGCCGCTGATTCGCTCATAAACAATATAAGGGACGGTAACAGATTGCGGGGCAATGACAGGATATATTCTTGTTGATACTAATGCCGATAACCCTGAGTAATTCGATAGCCTGTCATATAATGCTGCGCCTACACTCATATTCTATCATTCGCCTTTATTATTTCTTTTGCTAAAGTGGCGCCCATTGCGTCTAGTTGCTCGCGCTCTGTCTCGTCAAAGGCTGGTCTCATAAAAGGTTTGGCAGTTGTGCCTGGATGTTGTGCACCTTGTTTGCCTATTGCACGTTTCTTTGTGCCAAATTCAATAAATTGAGCATAAAACGCTTGTCTCTTTTCCCCCTTCCCAGATTTAACCGTGACAGCTACCTTGGCCTGACCTTTTGGCATCTTTAAAGTCACAACACGAATAGCCCGTCTGAGCGCACCTGTCTTGACTGGTGCTAACGCTTTCGTTCTCTTTTGCACGACCCTGGCTGCTGCCCTTGCTGCCTTCTGTAGTACTTTTTTCTGTACCTTGTCGGTTAATTTTTTTACTTCTTTATCAAGCTTATCTAATCCAGTCATCTCAAATTTGACTATTCCGCCGCCTTTAATCTCAGACATCTTCAACCACTCTTAGCTCCATCAGTTTATCCGATTCACTAACATTCATAATTGATCGTATATCATAGACTCGCGTTCCCCATAGGACACGCATTTTAGTGGTGATGTCTTTAAGATAGCGAATAGTAAAGCGAGTGATTTCTTCTGCATTCACTTGATTGCTTTCAAGATATTCTCTACCACTTAACGGCTTAATATCAGCTCTGACTGTTGCGAAAGTTCCCCATGAGTCAGTAATTGCGCCGCTGGTGCTTCTGGTTTGAGTCGTCTGCTGAATAATAACAGTGTGCCTTAGCCTGGCAGCTATATCCGTCTTTCTGACCATAATATATTTTCTGCCATTGTTTGCATGTCTGTGTCGTTATCATAAAGATATACAATATAAGCCTTAATCCCGTCCTTAATTCTCTCCGGCACTAAAGCCTGTGTTGTATAACCAGAAATAACTCGTATCCTAATAGGATTAAACTTAATCGCATGAGAGGGCCATCCCGTAATCGTTCCGACCCTGCCGCCGTCTGTGGTCGTGTCAGCGTAGTAATCCGTATCTACTATTAAGGTCTGTTCTGTAACGGGTGATGAAGTGTCATCGTATTTAATCGAGCTGATACTTGCTATCGGAGAAACGTTTAGATTAAACGCGATTGCAGGCCAGTCATCATAAGACCTTTCGAGAGTTTGGGTCATTATATAAATATCGCAGTAATGCTCTGCCCATTCCCGCGCTGTTTTAATTAACTTATTAATACGGCTATCGTCATCAACATTCGTGACCCTTAATACGTCTTTGGCTTCTGATAATGAAACCGGTTCGAGTGTTGGCGCGGTTATAACTGTAAGTGTTCCCATATTTCCCCTGATTGTATTTCATTATATCGCCAGTCAGCATAAGGAAGTACCTCAAGCCAATCAGGTCTATTCATAATATTAGTTGATTCCCTGCAAACCACTTCCAGCCCTTCAAGCCCAGCAGTAACTAGTGCAGATGTTTTGTATCCGATAGCTGTAGCATGTCTGCGTAAATCGTCAAACAATGATCGCTCATATACTTTTCTGGCCGGGTGTAGACGGACTGTATCAGCAGATTCAACTATTCCGTTGTAATCTGCGAGAAATATAGTGCCTTGCTCAGATAGTCGATCTTTTAATATAGGCGACTTACGTCCAACTCCAACCTTGTAATCTCTGCCACCATCTTGGTTCATCCATCCTATTGAAAGCCAGTCCTCACTATTCCAGACTGATTTGATTTGATGATAAGGGATTACTGCTCGATCAATTAATATTGTTTGATGCCCTTGCCATCTTTGTTTTGCATAGTGTGGCCCTGAGACGATATGTATGTCTGCCTCAAGATTAATATCGTGGGTTATTATCAGGTTAATGCCGTGTTTCTTTAATCCGGCCTTAAACCATAAAGTATGTTCTAACTGGTGACTAAGGCTGGAGATATGTATGGCAATATCCAACTGTCTTTAACCTCATGCGGATCTGGTTTGCCATGGAATACAATTACCTTCATCCACCCTGGGATAGTATGTTGACAATGGTATTTATAACTACCTACGCCCGGTATTCTTACCCAATCATCTTTTAATATTTCCCAGAGAAACTCCTGATCACCCCATAGCCTGTCCATTGTACCAGCGAAGTCTTTCTTAAACTCCCTGTATGGGTGATACCATCCACCAGACCACGCCATAACTGATGATTGAATTCCACCATGTCCTGATTGCGCCCAATTAGCAGGGGCGGCAAATTCGTGCTTAGTATATTCAACCAAGTAATCAAGATTACCTGTAATAACAACATCTAAATCAAAATAAAGACTTGGGCCGATTGCTACGCCGGGAGCGAATAAACCAATTTTTTGCCACCATCCATCATAAGATACTGATGGGTTCAGTGTCTGGATACCTTCGAGCTTCTCACAAGTAATACATTTAAACTCAAACTCGACTGTAAGGTTGTTTTCAATCGCTTCCTTGAGCGCGTACACATACGATTTGTCATATTTATCTCCCCAGAATACACACCAGACAGTCAAAGACATAACATATCCCGATTGTTGTGGAATCTAATAAAATTAGAATACCCCAAAGTCCTTAAATACTTTTCTACCCCACCGGATTGCAGTTTCATTTTTATTAAACAAGGTGCTTTATCTTCTACGACTATCAATGGTTTGAATTTATTAATTGTTTCTTCTGCGCCTCTTAATGCAAATAATTCATAACCTTCTATATCAAGCATTATTAGGTCGCATCTCTCAAGACCAAGATCATCAATTCGTAATGTTGGAATAATACCACCACGTTGACACATATAAGCACCATAATTATTTGGCGCCTCATGATACGCCATTGTAACGAGACCAGCCCTTTCTCCAAGTGCTGCCTGCATTTTAACAATGTTTTCTTCTGGGCAATTAACATTCAGGCAATGAAAGCTTTGTGGATTTGGCTCAAACGTATAAACCGTATCAAAAACCTGCGCCATCCGTTTAGACCACATTCCCATAGCACCACCGGCCTGAATTGCTACGCCTTTGGTTTCAACATGCGGGAAAATGTAAGTATCAAGGTCTGACAAAGAATGAATATCACCTGCGAGCTTTTCATCACCTGATGGCCATTTAAACTTAAAGTCAGCAGGCCAAAAACTATGATTATGATCCTGCCATTTATACATATTCTTTATGAAGGAGCATCTGGTGGATAATCTATTCCATTAACGATACAAAATAAATGGACTATTCCATCAGGAATAGGCCGTGTTCCGTCCTCATATCTTGCCCAGGATCTAGGTGTAACATGGACTTGATTAGCTGCTTGAGATAATGACAA
>CAJVYT010000152.1 GCA_913009765.1 uncultured candidate division Zixibacteria bacterium | reverse complement strand
GCCGCATTAGCATGTACAGGCATTATTTATGCCGCTACTACTGTCGGTACTAATATCTCCACCGGCGGCACATTAGATGTTACTGGCGCTTCCACTTTCACAACCGCTTCTTCAACCGGCATTGTTAAGTTCGCGGAAATTAATTCCGACACTGGAGCTATTAGTTTTGGCAATGAAAATCTTACTACCACCGGCGATTTATCCGTCGCGAACGCCACTCTTTCCGGCGACTTTGTAGTAACCGGCGACCGTGCGGTATATAGTGGTGATTATAATGGAAGAAGAAATTTAATTCTTTGGGATTCAGCAATTTCTTCTCTTAGTACAACAGGAACAACCCCGGTAACGATTTTAATGCTGGGTGATTCGTGGGTTGAAAATTCCAGGCATGTTGACGATCTTGCCTCTTGGATGTATGAACAGTATGGCTATGCCGGTGAAGGCTATATTAGCGCGTACAGCACATCTAAGCCTCTTTTTTATAATTCCGATACACAGACATTTACACCATTAACAACAAGAACTCTTACTGGGTCATGGACAGATAACACCATCGCAACGGATTTTAATGGTATCAACGGGGGTTATGCTGTATCTGCAAACGCATCATCGGGGATGACAATAACAGCTCATGGGACAGACTTTAGTATCCACTATATTAAAGGTCTCGCAACTGGAGCGTTCCAATACAGAGTTGACGGGGGGGCTTGGCAAGCCGTTGATACTGAGAATGCCACAGATTTGCTTGCTGTAGCAACAACCGCATTGACAGGCTTAACTGATAAATCGCACACAATGGAAATTGACGTGACTACGCAAGACACCAACGGTGTAAGAATCGCGGGAGTAGGAATTAAGAAAGCTGTTGGAGGAGTACGGATAGCTAACGCGGGGCTTGATGCTCAGCGTACTCAGTATAATGCTGATGTATCAGCTACGGATTTTCAAACAGCTGTCGCGGATATTGATCCTGATCTGGTAATTATACAGTATGGAGTTAATGACATTTTAGCAGGCAGAACAAAAGCGGAATTTAAAGCAGACGTGCAAACGATAATTACAAGATTAAAAGCGGTTGATCCTAATGTATCTATTTTGCTTTATACTTTTGCCGACATCCTGGCTGTGGATTTTACGGCAGGAGAGGAATATGTGGAAGCATTAATGGAATTATCCGTATCTAATAATGTCGGGTTTTTGGATTTGTTCCATACGATTGGAGATTACGCAGATGTCCAGTCTCCGTATGATTTATTCGCGAATCAATATCATTTAGGTTATTTAGGCCAAAGAATTTCTGCGGAAAAACTTATTGATTATCTAAAACCTAAATCAATAGAAAAAAATTCTTACGATAGTTTGGTTGTCAATGATACCTATGCGTATCCGGTTACAACCAATTCATTCTACTCAAAGTATCAGATATTAAAAAACGAAACCTTTGTAGAAAAATTTCAGTCAGGGCACGGATTGTCTACAACGGGTACTAATTGCACGGGATCAGACGACACTACTGATTATATAATAGGATCGCAAAGCTATGACGTAACCGCTTCGGCGGGGGCCACCTGTATCGTGTCAACAATTAGTATATCAAGTGTAGATATGACCAATGCTTATTTGACACTGTATTTCAAAGCAACGGATTATAGTGATATAAGCTCCATGACTGTTGAAATGAGCAGCGATGGCTTTACCACCGTATCAAATTACGTTTTTAATGAAGCAATGATAGAAAAGGTTGCCGGAGATAAAGACGGTAAATGGTTGAAGCTGACAGTCGGGGCGTCAACTATGAATAAAACGGCAACACTTATAGGTGGAATTTCTAGTATTAGGATAAAGGCAACATTCACGGCTGGGAGTACTCTTAATTTCAATGGTATCTCTTATGTTACGCCGCCTGGAAAAGGCGCCATTGGGTTTGTTTTTGATGACGGCTCAGCATCAGATTTAATGGCGGCCAAGTACATGGCGCAATATGGATTTAGCGGGACATCCGCCGTAAATGCTGAATTTAATATTGCCGGGACTGTCCCAACATTTGAACACTCGGCAATGACCGTGGCTCAATTATCTGAATTACAGAAATTACATAATTGGGAATTAGTCAGTCATTCCTATATTCATGACCCTGCGCTTACGACTATGACTGCGGCTGATGCCGAAGATTCAATAGCAAGAGGCAGGACTTATTTTCAAGGGCTTGGTCTTAATATCACAGAAGGATTTGTATATCCCAGTGGTGGTTATACAGAAGCCATTAAAGATTTAACCCGCGCGTATACGCCTTGGGCAAGGGGTTATGGAACAAATGAAAGTATTCCTCCTGAGACTATTCCTCCGGCAGACAGATATGAGTTACGAACTTTCCCAGTTACACAAAACACATTAGAATCCGATGTAACAACAGCTATGCAAAATGCCTATGATAATGGAGAGTATTTAATCCTGACGTTCCATGATTTAGAAGAAGTGGGCACAGCTGGAAGCGCTGATGGGGGCAGTAATTATTGTTGGGATGCCACCTGCGGAGCGGATAATTTTCAGGACATTGTAGATTACGCCAATACAAATAGCATTTCTGTTATTCCCATAGGCGATATGATGAATAAAATGACAGGGATGCGACAACCCCTGATTTATGCCGAAGATATTATCGGGGAAACTGTTACAGCTAAATCCGGAAATGGGTTACTTAACGGTACAATGATTATAGGAAATGAGGACAATATACACACAAGCCTAGTATATAATGGCGTCAATACAGCAGATTTTACCATTACGAATACATACACAGGGAATCTTGCGGACATTTTTCTTGTCACAGGCGGCGACACTTTTGAGTTTGATGGCGCAACAGGATCATTGATTATTGGCGGTAATTACGCTCTTGAGGGTTATTCGACAGGTAAAAATATTGTGCGTTCAATTATGATTAGGATTACGCCGGGAGCAACCCCCGGAACGAATTTGAATGTTAGCGAAGTTGGTGATACGGATGGAACTAACTTCAATAAGCCGACAATAACCAATGGCACGGATATTGCCAAGTCGGGTTCAAGCGGAAGTTTCGCCCTTAACGCAGGCGGTACGGCAATAACGATGGATATTACTGAAGATATTATTGGAGTTTTGGGCGCATCAATTAGAATACATGACCTGAATAGCAGCTCAGCAACTGAAATGTATTTTCCTGATGTATCTATATTAGGGAGTAATCTTATAATCTCGCTCTCTAAGAGGGGAGCGCAGGCAAGCACTGACTTGACAACGATTCTTGACGCAGGCGATATGGTATATATATACATCAGTTTTATTACATCAAGTTAAGGTTTAAAATGAACGCAGAAGATATTAAATATGATTTATAATTTATAGATAACTCGCGTTATATAATAAGGTAAACAGCCTCAAGCGCTTGGGGCTGTTTTTTGTATGCGAGGAGTTGTATTTTCTTGACTTCACGAACCGGACACCCTAATCAAATCTTTTTGCTCTTCAGTTAAATTTATAAATCTTGTTTCTTTTTTTCCCGACTCGGGTAAAATGAATTTCATTTCATAGAAAACAGGACTTGACTACTATTTTAATATGGGTTAAAATAGTAGTATAGTAAATAATAGCATAATATGGCTCATAATTTAATTAAAAGAAGCATATTCAACGAAGTCCTTAATCATTTGCGAGAAAAGGAAATAACCGTTATTATCGGTCCGCGGCAAACCGGCAAAACAACGCTTTTAGAGCAGATTAAGGACTATTTAATTAATTCATCTCCGGCTGGGCAAAGGATCGCGCCGGAATCATTATTCTATTTCAATTTGGACTTAACCAAGGATTTGTCGCTGTTCAGCCAACAGGAAAATATCATAAATTTCATCAAAGACAGAAAAAGAGGCGATGACACGCTGTATCTGTTCATTGACGAGGCGCAGAAAATAGTTAACGCCGGAACTTTTTTAAAAGGCATTTATGATTTAAAATTGGGCGTGAAATTTGTTTTAACCGGCTCATCCTCAATGGAAATAAAGTCAAAGATACAGGAAGCTCTTACCGGACGAAAAAAGGTTTTTAAGTTAATGCCCTTGAGTTTTAACGAATACGCGGCCTACAAAAATCCGCCTCTTTTTAAAATTATCCAAAAACGGGAAAAGATTTCCGATTATGATTATCACGAATGGGAAAAATTGACAAACGATTTTGTTGTTTTCGGCGGCTATCCGAGAGCGGCGATTGAAGATAATACGGACAAGAAGGTAGGGTTGATTGAGGAAATATACAACAGCTATTTGGAAAAAGACATAATTAATTTTTTAAAAATCCAAAAGCCGATTTCTTTCAGCAAACTTGTTTCCCTGCTGGCGGCCCGCGCCGGCGGCTTGTTGAATGTCAATAATTTAGCAAAGGAAGCCGGAGTGGAGGCGAAGACGGTTAATTATTATTTAACAATTTTGGAAGAGACATTTGTAATTAAACTAATAAAGCCGTTTTTCACGAACGCTAAAAAAGAACTGATAAAGGCGCCCAAAGTTTATTTTATTGACAACGGACTGCGGAACTTCGCCTTGATGAATTTTAATAATTTATCGGAAAGGACCGACCGCGGAGCGGTTTTTGAAAATCTAATCGCGAGCGAGCTGTTAAAAATCGTCAAACCGCCGCATTCCCTGCATTATTGGAGGAGTTTGCAGAAAGCTGAAGTGGATTTTGTCGTCAGAAAGGGCGATGGAAAAATTATTCCCATAGAAGTCAAGGCGCAAAAAATAGACAAGCCGGCCGTCAGCAGAAGCTATAGCGCTTTTTTGGCAAGGTATAATCCGGAAAAAGCGTTGCTCGTGAATTACAACTTGCGGATGTCGCGGAAAATCGGCAAAACAAATTTGATCGCGCTGACCGTTGCCGATATTGGAGCCGCGCTTGATTCATAATAGCATCAATATTATTGGTAGTTTAAAGTAATGCCAAATTTAAGCAGATTAGAAAAACAATCAAGCGGGAAACTTTAATATTTTTAAGTGATGAGCTAAGAAGAGTAAGGGATAGATAATTTGAGTTTGCCGTGAATAATTATTTTGTGTTATAATATAAATTATGCAAATAAACATAAAACAAAATACAAAGATTATTTTAACCTCGCTAATCGCCGCTTTGGCGTGCGCTGGCATTATTCAGGCCGCTACTACAATCGGTTCTAATATTTCTACTGGTGGCACATTGGATGTAACCGGCGCGGCTACTTTTGCAACCGCCTCTTCAACCGGAATAGTTAAATTTGCCACTATTAATTCAGATACAGGAGCAATTAGCTTTGGTGCTTTGGTGATGAGAATTTAACTACAACCGGAAATCTAACCATTCCCAGTATAAATAATAGCATTAAATATGTTGTGTCGGGACAAACAATACAATCCACAATTGATGCAATTACAGATGAATCAGCTTCTAATCCATATACCGTTATCGTCCCTTGTGGAACATATACAGAGCAGATCACAATGGCACAATATATTAGTTTAGTTGGGATGGGGAGCAGATGCACGATTATAACCAATTCCAGTCAGGTCGTGGAATATGCAAGCGATACCAATATAACGGATTTATCTATAGTTTATACAGGAACATCGGACGCTACGGATTCAGATGGAGCGCTTAATAATATGTATATACACAACGCATATATTGAAGCCTTGACTGGGAGAGCTATTAATTTTAGTAATGCTGGCGCGAATAATACATGGAATGTTATTTTATCAGATATGGTTATAAAAGCATCGTCCGGTATCGTAACCGCGGGATCGGATTATACTATTCTTGACAATGTAATTATACAACTATACGGGCAAAGCTCGGGTGTAGATCATATTGGAATTCAGTATGATGCATCATCAAGAATGAAAATGTACGGTGGTCGGATATATTCTTCATGGCTTGCCGCTGAATGGATTGACGGTGTTGGTGATAATGTATATGCCATCTATGTCCCATCAGCTAACACCAATACTGTATTGCCTGCATTTTATGATGTCAGCATTATGGTTCGCTCGGAAGATGATGTTAATGTGAACGCAGTTAGGCAGGAAGGAACGCATGTAAATACTTCGGTTAGATTGATGGGCGGTAGGGCGCAGACTGAAAGCGGTGGGGGAGGGTCAGACTCTATTGCACTATTTCAATCAGGGGCTAGTAGGGGGATATTCACTAAGGATGTCGTTGTATCGGGGAGTAACTCCCATTATAGTGGTAAGGTTTTCGGAATGTACCAGACCATGAACTCAGGAGAGGTTATTATTGTAGACTCGACTACAGATGGCGAGTCTGGTGACGATGTTATAATAAGGCGGATTGCTGATGAAGGGACAGATGATTTGGTCATGCGTATAACAGACGCACAAGTTGCGGACATTACAAGCTTTGCCTCTGGTGGAATGAATATTAATGCAGCGGGGGGGGGCTTAGCCCTTAATGGCTCTGCCGCAGGTGATATTTACATGTTTTCCACTGCGGCGTCAGGGGAGAATAAATATTTATACATTTACGGCTATGTTAATGGTGTTGGAGCAAAAAAATATGTTAGAGAAAGAATTAATTCAAGCGGTATTTTTTCATGGCAACGCCAGGATACTAATATTAGTCGCATGGAAGTTCAGTTTCCATTTCTGTCTACAGCTCCAGCAGCAGAGATAATAGCAGCAGCAGGAACTATAACGTCTGACGCATGTGGCTCGCAAAAAATGATTTGTGTTAGCACTTGCGCCGGAACCGAGGGAGCAATTGTAACCGATACCACCAACACAATAACAGCTCCAGCTAGTGCTAATGATGGGTGCGTTATGCAACTTGTTAATGGTGATGATAATGATAATATCACTCTTGATGGTAACGCCAAATTTAATAATTCAGTTGATATTATATTAACGCCCAAAGATGGAGTAACAGTCAGTTCAGACGGCAGTACGATGTGGTATGTAACCGGAACAAATTTAACGCCATAAAGGAGAAAATTATTTACTTGAACAAATGTCAGATGAAGAGTTGGAAAAAATAGTAAAAGAAATTGTAGAAACAGGACAGTGTCCTGTTTCTATACAAGATTTCGGGAAAATAATGGGACAGGTTATGCCAAAAGTAAAAGGCAAAGCAGACGGCAATAAAGTCAGCGAAGCGGTTAAAAAGGTTTTGTCAAAATAATTGTAAAATATATAAAAACATAAAAAAAGGCGAGATTTGTAATTCTCGCCTTCTTTAATGTGTAAGACAAAATATTATCCTCCGTATTGCTTTTCTTGACTTCACGAACTGGACACCCTAATCAAATCTTTTTGTTCTTCGGTTAAATTTATAAATCTTGTTTTTTGTTTCCCTGATTCAGGTAGAATGAATTTCATTTCATAAATAGTTTCAAGGAGTTCAATTGCCTCTGTTACAGATAAGTCCATATTATTTATTTCCAACAATCTCTCCAACTCTTTGTAGACTGTGTAAGCTGCAAAGGATAAACAAATATGAGCTTCTATCCTTTCTTTTTTGTAATGGAATATCGGCCTGATTTTTAAATCGTTTTTAGAAATCCTAAATGCTTTTTCAATCTTCCAAAGATTTCTGTAATTTTCAATAACCTCATCATTGCTTAAATTCGTATTGGTAATATAGCCTTTCAGTCCGTCCCATTTTTCATCATCACTCACTTTGCTTTCATCAAGTTCCACTTCAACTTGATTTTTTATTTTCAAAAACTTGTTATATCCACGATTATTGATTTGCTCCTTGGTTAGCTTGCCTGATTTGATTTTAATCTTTAATTTTTTTAAACCCTTCTCTCTATTATATTTATCTTTCTTGGCTCGGCTGTCTGAAAATGAAATAATCAAATTATCCTCATCCTTGTTAATTAAAACAGTTTCCCCGTTTTTTAAATTCTTGGATTTTCTGAGAATTTCTTTCTTTTGTTTTTTTGATACGTTTTTAATTCTGGCTCCGAGAATGAATTCATATTTTTTGGCTTTTAACTCCTTGATGTTGCTGTCGGACAGCAAACCTGAATCAGCTACCACAATGGGCTGAGAAAACCCGTATTTGCCCTGTAATCGTTTAATTATCGGCAACATTGTTTTTCCTTCGAATGTATTGCCTTCAAAAATATCATAACCGATCGGATAGCCGTTTTCTCCGACTAGCAAGCCCAGCATAATCTGAGGTTTTTGAAATTTGCCGTCCTTGCTGAAACCGATTTTTCTTAAATCGTCTTCCTCTTTGGCCTCAAAATATATCGTGGTCATGTCATAAAAAACAACCGTGATATTTTTTAAAATTCGTTTAGTGTAATCATATGATATTTGCTCTATTTTGGTTTTGTATTGTTTATGCAGTTTATCTAAAAAATCATAAACCGACTGAATACTGATTTTGCAGTCAAAATGCCGCTCCAGATATTTCGTTGTTTTTAGTTTGCTGACCGGATAGACAATTCTGGCAATTGTTAATTTTTTAAACAGCGGCTCTTTAATTTTGTTAAATCCGATTGAATTAAATATATTTCCTAACACTAAATTTGAACCAACGGCTGATATTTTAGTTGTTTCGTTTTCAATGCACTTTAATATTTTGCGGTCTGTTTCCGTATGTCCGAAATTCATGGATTGCTGGGTTCCGAATTTCGTAGCTATTAACCTCATAGCATCTTCTTCCAAATCTTTAATCTCATTTTGATTACTGGAGCAACCGACTGTTTTAATAACTTTATACCCGTTGGTTTTTGAAATTATCTGGACAGACACGCTTCCGCTTGTGTTTTTCTTTTTTCTGATAAACATGTATTAATTATACATCGGGACACCCAAAAGTAAAACTGTTTTAATGAAAACAAAGGGCTAAAGAGCGTTTTTGCGGATTTCTGAAACGAGAATGTGAAGTCAAGTGAAGTTAGCGTTAATTTTCGCGTAAGTAACAGGCAGACAAGTAGTAAGTAAATACAACTGTTCCAATTATTCCCGCGCCGGCCAAACTTCTCCAGTATACTACCATTTTTGCTACGTCTATTCTCATCCCGTCTATTCCAACCATTGCCGTTGCTCCAAAAATAAGTAATCCTATAAATGCCAATATTTGTTTCGTATTCATCTCAAATCTCCTTTCCTAAAAATAAAATTATGGTTTTTGGGTCAATTTTTATCTCATCAATAGAGGTTACAATCAGTTATCCGGCTTTGTTTATATTGTAAAAGCTAAAATAGCTTTGTTTTCTATGTAAAGTACTACTAAATCGTATAATTAAAAAGTGTCAATTATGTTCGTGGACTTGAACATTATTTGGAATAAATTTACTAATATTAGTCTATTATATACTTAAATACTCACCTTACGCGCAAAACTTTTTAACACAGCTCTGTCGCCTCTCCCGCCCAGCCATAAATGGCAGGGCTACATTTTTATTTTTAAATCCCCATAAATGGGGA
>CAJVYT010000151.1 GCA_913009765.1 uncultured candidate division Zixibacteria bacterium | reverse complement strand
ATGAGTATACTGTAAATACGGACCAGTCTCACCCTCAAACGATAAGACTTCTTCCCATTTAAAGTTAACATCTTTTTGACGACGCACCGACATTTGTGAATAGAAAATCGCCCCAAGACCGATTTGCAAAGCGATATCATCAATATTTTTTAAATCAGGTGTTTTTTCTTCTATTTTTTCTTTTGCCAACTTCGCTGCTTCATTGATTACATCTTCTAATAAGATAATATGACCTTTTCTCGTCTTCATCATCTTATCGCCAAACTTTATCATCCCAAATTCTACATGTTTTCCTTTAGATGACATCCGCTTTTCTTCAGGAACAGCTTGGGCATCTTCAAGCATGGCAAGTGCTTTAAACATCTGCTGAAAATGTACCGACTGATTAACCGCAACAACATAAAGCATTTCATCAAAGTTAAATTCATTCGCCCGATACAAATAACCGCTCAAATCACGAGTCAAATAAAGTGTGGCTCCATCGGCTTTTTTCAATAAAACCGGAGGAAGCTGTTCATCGTGCAAATCGACAATCGTGGCACCCTCTGATTCAGACACAAGATTTGCTTTTTCAAACGCTTTGATAGTATGTGTCATTTTATCATTTAAAAATGCTTCGCCGGTGACCCAGTCAAACTCAATACCCATGATGTCATACACCCGATTGAATTCATTTATTGAGATTTCCCGAAATTTCTCCCATAATGCTCTGTTTTCGGCATCGCCTGACTCAAGTTTCTTGAACTCTTCACGAGCCTGATTTTCAAGTTCTTTATTTTCCTCTGCTTCATCATGAAAACGAACATACAATGCCAGTAAATCTGTTACTGTTTCCTTGCCTACAAGTGATGGGTCAGCCCATTTTTTATAGGCAACAATCATCTTTCCAAACTGCGTTCCCCAATCGCCAAGATAGTTGATACCGATTGTTTCATACCCAAGCTTAAGAAAAATTCGCCTTAAAGAGTTACCTAATATAGTTGTACGTATATGATTTACACCAAACGGCTTAGCTATATTAGGAGACGAATATTCGACTAGAACTTTTTTACCGTTTCCAACATCAGATGAACCGTAATTTGTTTCGTTTTCAACAGCATTTTTGATAGTCTCTGATGCCTCAATAGCAAATTCTGTCTGTATATTGATAAAACCGGCAATAGAAGAAACAGTAATAAGATTATTATCTAAACTGTTGATTGCTTCTGTGATTTTAGATGCTATCGAAGGAGGATTATCACCGAGCAGTTTCCCATAGCGAAAAACCGGAAAGGCAAATCGTCCTTTGGTAGGATCTTTTGGTTTTTCGATATTATCTAATATAAACTGAGCTGAAAAAACCTGCTTATCGCCTATTTCTATATACTTATCAGAAAACAGAGTTTGAAATGCTCTGGCTGCTTTATTGGCAAATTCTTCTTTAAATTTATTCTTTAGCATTGTTTCTTTCAAATTTCAAAATTGACATATTTCATCCTTAAGACTTAACATAAATCTAAGGTTGTGAAAATAACAGAATTTGAGAAGAAAAGTCCAGTTTTAATAAGAAAGTTATGAGAAAAATTTACAAAGTACGATTTACTGCTGAGGCGATTATTTTGAGCTCTTTGACCAACTGCTCATACTGGTTGACATACAAAGTCTGGGCTCCGTCGGAAAACGCTTTATCAGGGTCGTAATGTACTTCCAAAATAAGCCCATCTGCCCCGGCGGCTACCGATGCACGTGCCATTGGAGCAACTTTATCACGAATACCAACCCCATGCGATGGGTCAGTAATGACAGGTAGATGAGTCAATTTCTGTAAGACCGGTACTGCTGAAATATCAAGTGTATTACGAGTGTAATTTTCAAATGTACGTATCCCCCGTTCACAGAGAATAATCTGATGATTCCCGCCTGCCATAATATATTCAGCCGCCATCAAAAGTTCTTGTAATGTTGCCGACATCCCTCGTTTGAGCAGAATCGGCAGATTTATTTTTCCAAGCTCTTTAAGCAGAGCGAAATTCTGCATGTTTCTTGCACCTACCTGAATCATATCCACATACTTGAGAGCCGGAATTATATCCATACGGTCCATAACTTCAGAGACAACCGCCATGTCATTCGTATCACCCGCTTCACGAAGATACTTCAGCCCCTCTTCACCCATTCCCTGAAATGCATACGGTGAAGTTCTCGGTTTATATGCTCCACCTCGAAGAACTTTTGTCCCTGTCTTTTTTATCATCTTAGCAATTTTTTTTATTTGCTCTCTTGATTCAATAGAACAAGGACCGGCAATCATACCGATTTTTTTCCCGCCGAATGTTGCTTTTCCGACTTTGACAATTGTATCTTCTTTTTTAAATGAACGGCTTGCAAGTTTGTACGGTTCAGATATTCTGATAACTTCGCTAACACCGGCAAGCACTTCAAAATCACGGGTATCAACAGCAAGAGTATCTCCAACAACACCAAAGACAACTTGAGATGAACCGGTTGAGCGGTGCAAATCAAATCCTTTATCAAGCAGCTTTTCAGTTACCTTTTGAATTTGAGCATGAGTAGCATTTTCATTAAAGACGACTATCATAATTTATTCATCTTTCTCGTATGCTTCAATACGTTCAAGCCTGCGTGACTCATCGATAATACGTTCAAAAATCCGCACAATAGCATCCACATGTAAAGGTCCCGGATTTTTCTCTGTCATATTTACAAAAATATCCCTCTCACGCTTTGGATCAAAAACCTTTAAGTCCATCTGACATTTTATCTTGCCCATTTCAATCACCTGCTCGGCTCTTTGATTGAGAAGATAAAGCAGTTGTTTATCCAGCTTATCTATCTTTTTGCGAATTAAGTCTATTTTCTTTTTGCTCATGATAATGTTTTACGAATATCTTTCAAAAATCTTTCTATTTTCAAAACAGAAGATTTATCAGTTTTTGCTTCTTTAATTAATTGAATCAATTTTGACCCAATAACTACACCATCGGAATATTTTGTTAATCTTTTAGCATCATTTGAGTTTGAAACTCCAAACCCCGCAACAAACTTATGATTAAGCTCATTTTGCAGTTTATGTAAATAATCGTCAGTGGATTTACTAAACTTCTTATTTGCTCCGGTAACTCCGGCAACAGTAACAGCATAAACAAATCCGGAAGTCGCTTTGTCAATCATTTTAATTCGTTTTTCACTTGAAGTAGGCGACACAAGAAATGTCATAGATAATCCTACTTTATCTGATATTTTTCTCATTGAAACTGACTCTTCCACCGGTAAATCAGGGACAATCAGCCCATCAATTCCAATCTCTGATGCCTGCTTCATGAATTTATTTTCTCCAACAGCAATAATTTGGTTCACATAGTTCATAAACAAAAGCGGGATGTCTGAATATTTTCTAATCTTTTCAACCATACCAAAAATATCTCTGAGTTTCAGGTTGTTATCGAGAGCTGTTTTTGATGAAAACTGAATTTCGGGACCATCAGCAAGCGGGTCTGAAAATGGTATACCTATTTCCACAAAATCTGCACCGGCAGATTCAGCTGCTTTTATATATTCTTGTGTATATTTAATAGATGGAAATCCGGCTGTAAAAAATGGAATGAGCAGTTTTCTGTTCTTGAGTTTGTCCAAATATGTTGTGATACGATTTTGCATACTATATATCACTCTTCAAAATTATATCCATATCTTTATCACCTCTACCTGAGAAACAGATAACAATATGCTGATTTTTCTTAAACTCTTTTTTTGCTTTAATCAGATACGCCAATGCATGCGATGTTTCCAAAGCCGGAATAATACCTTCTAATTTGGAGATAAGTTTAAAAGCGTTCAACGCCTGCTTGTCAGTTACAGAATGGTATAAGACTCTTTTGGAATCTTTAAAAAATGAATGTTCAGGACCAATTCCCGGATAATCTAATCCTGCCGAGATTGAGTGCGGAAGCATAACCTGCCCGTCTTCATCGTATACCAAATAAGAATACGAACCATGAAGCACCCCCGGTTTTCCTTTAGAAAGCGGAGCAGCGTGCATTTTAGTATTCAAACCTAACCCTGCCGCCTCGACACCTATTAATTTAACTTTTGGGTTGTCAATAAAAGCATCAAACATACCCATCGCATTTGAACCGCCGCCGACAGATGCTATGAGAATATCAGGAACTTTTCCAAATCGTTTTAGTGATTCTTTTTTAGTCTCTTTGCCTATCACCGATTGAAAATCTTTTACTATCATTGGGTACGGATGAGGTCCGACAACAGAACCTATAATATAAAAAGTATCTTTAATATTTGTGACCCAGTCACGAAGAGCCTCCGAAGTTGCATCTTTTAATGTCTGCGAACCTGACAAAACAGGAACAACTTCAGCACCAAGCAGCCGCATCTTTTCTACATTTGCTCTTTGACGAATGACATCTTCCTTACCCATATAGATAACACACTTAAATCCAAATCTTGCACAAACAGTTGCTGTTGCCAAACCGTGTTGACCGGCTCCTGTTTCTGCAATAATTCGATTTTTTTTCATCCGTTTTGCCAAAAGAATTTGTCCGACAGTGTTGTTTATCTTATGAGCTCCGGTATGGTTGCAGTCTTCTCTTTTAAAATATATTTGAGGTCCGTCAAGATATTCTGTAAACCGTTCGGCGAAATAAAAAGGCGAAGGGCGACCAACAAAATCTTTGAGAAATCCGGCAAACTCTATTTGAAACGACTTATCTCTTTTAGCCTTCAGATAACATTCGGTAAGTTCATCTAATGCATAGATGACAGTTTCTGGAACATATCTCCCCCCGTATACTCCAAACCTTCCTTTATTGTCCGGTCTCCTATTTGCCATAACGTATTTTATTAACTCTTTTGAAAAACTCTTGCAATAACTTTTCTGATTTATACCCCGGTTTAAATTCAACTCCTGAGTTTACATCTATAATTAACGGTTTAAACTTTTTAATGCCTTTGGCAACATTGCCTGAATTGATTCCACCTGCAAGCATAATATTTTTCAGACTTTTGGGAAGTTTTAAATTCCAGTTAAACTGTTTTCCGCTGCCGCCGTATAGTTTTGTATCGGCACAATCTAAATGTATTACATCAACATCAAATTTTTTCACTTTTTCAATATCATTCTGTGTTGCAACAGCAATAGTTTTAATGATTTTAAAACCATTTTTTAAGAGAAAACGTATATCCGATTGAGGCTCATTACCGCTTAATTGAATAAAATCAAGCTGCAGATTTTGGGCTGTTTTGAGAACCTTGATTTTATCTTCATTGACAAAAACTCCTACCCGAATAACAGTTGGAGGGATAACAGAAATTATCTTATTCGCTTTTACAACAGAAACAAAACGAGGTGATTTTTTATAAAATATAAATCCGAGTATATCGGCACCATATTTAACAGCAGCCAAAGCATCTTTCTCACGGGTGATCCCGCACACTTTAACTTTGAAATCATACATTGCGTAATCTCTTTAAAAGTTCAATTCGATTTTTATCTTTCACCAATGCTTCACCAATTAAAAAATTATTATACCCAACATTTTGTAACAGTTGAATATCATCAAAAGAAAATATCCCTGACTCGGCAACTTTTATTTTATCGTCGGGAATCAATTTGGCAAGATTAACAGATGTTTGTAGGTCGGTTTCAAATGTAGTTAAGTTCCGATTGTTGACACCTATTATTTTTGCCTCTGCTTTCAATGCAGTCTGAAGTTCTTTTTCATCATGAACTTCGACTAATGCATCCAAACCTAAATCATTGGAGACCTGTATCATTTCAGCAAGCATTTCTTTTGGCAGAAGTTTCACTATCAAAAGTATCGCATCGGCATTTATATATTTGGCATGATATATTTGATACGGCTCAAGCATAAAATCTTTACATAAAACAGGCAAACCGGTTTTATCCGAAGCTATTTTTATATATTTGTAATTACCATAGAAAAACTTGCTCTCAGTTAACACCGAAAGAGCCGATGCTCCACCCTCTTGATACATCTGTGCCAATTGTGCCGGAGTAAAATCTTCAACAATTATCCCTTTGGATGGCGATCTTTTTTTTATCTCGGCAATAATATGTATTGAATCATCTTGAGTTAAAACCTCTGACAATCGAAATGGTTTTGAGTCGGGCATCTTTTTCCGAATTAAGCTAAGGGGAAATTCTGCTTTGAGCAAATCAACTTCCATTCGTTTATTCAGTGCTATTTTTTGGAGTATATCCATTATGTGTTGTTTTCTTTGGCAATTATCCACTTAGGAAGAGTATCGGTTTTTACTTCAGCATCCTTAAAGAAAGAATAAAATGTTAACGTAGACAAAAGATACAGTACAATCGTAATATTTATCGTAAATGTATATCCGTACGTATCAATAAGCTGTCCACCAATAGCCGCCGAAATCATCCAAGATGATGTCCATGACACCATCAACAACGCATTAACCAAACCTTGTTCTTTTTTTTCTGCTAATTCCATGCCCAAATTTGTTACTATTGGAACTCCCAAATTCATAAAACCTGCACGCAAGATAAATGCTCCCACAACCAACGGCAAAAAATAACTATAAGACAGAATAAACATAAACGGAATAGAAATTAACTGAGTAATAACCACTGCTCGTACTAAACCAAATTTACGTGCCATAATTGGACCGGCAAGCGACCCGGCAAGCATCGAAAACGAAACAAAGAAATAAAACATCCCAATACTGTCAGCTCCCTGATTGAATCTGTCAGAAAAATAGAGATTCAAAAAAGGTATTATAAGCCCCGCTCCTAAACCTACAAGGAAATTTGCAATTGTAATTTTAAAATAAAATGAACCTCGTTTTTTAAATTGAATCATTGAGAGGTTGATTTTATTTTCTTCAGATGATGGTGCTGATGCTTTAATTATTGAAAATGGTATTAATGCCAAAAAAGAAAACAGAATACCTATATACAAAGTATATTGATACCCCAACAAAATATTATCAAAATGATTTCCGATTATTTTCACAAGCTGCCCCGAACCTGCCGAACCTATCATGCCTGCCATAATCATCATACCAAATGAAACCGAAAAAAGATGTGTCCTCTCTTTACTGCTTGAATTACGCATATAAAAAGGTCCTCCGGCAACTCTATAAAAAGCAAAAACAACTCCCGAAAGCATCGAGAATGAAATAAGCAGTCCAAATTCAACAAAAGAACTGAGTCCTAGGCTAAACAATCCGAACAGAACACAGCTGGATAACAATACCGGTTTTAGTTTGACACGGCTTAAAAGCATTGCAGCAGGTATTGCTATAATGGTCATTCCCACCGCACGTGAGGAGATAATATAGCCTATCTCACTTTCTGCATACCCAAGTTCGCGTAAATATAAATTTAATAAAAGCTGAAAGACATGAAAGTTCACACCAATCAAAAAAGAACCCAAAAGATAGAGCTTCGCATTTTTTGTAAATAACTTTATATTTGATATATAATCAGAAATCTCCGTCTGTATTGATTGTACTATCCCCCCATTTTTTTGTTTTACTTTATATTCAGGGGTTTGAGTCGTCATATATTACTGCTTGGATACCTCGACGTATTGATATAGTTTTTCTTTTGCTTTTTTTGCCAGAACAGCTTCAAAAGCAAACCTCACACCTTCTTTAATATTTTCAGATTTTTGAGCAAGATAAATCAATACTCCGGCATTAAAACAAACAGCATCAAGATATGCTGATGTCTCCCCTTCTAATACAGACTGCAAAATAGTATGATTAAACTTAGCATCACCGCCAATAAGAGCATCTGTATACATCTGTTTCAGACCAACATCTTCAGGCGATATTGTATATTCAGTTATCCTGCCATCCTTTAATTCAAGATAATCTGTCGGAGATGAAATGGAAAACTCATCCATACCGTCATGCGAATGTGCTGTTATCACATGAACAGAACCTGTCTTTTGTAAGACCTCTATCATCAAGTGCATTAAAGATTTATCGTATACTCCGATTAGTTGTCGTATTACTGATGCCGGATTGGTCATCGGACCTAAAATATTAAAAACCGTCCTCTCCCCTAACTCTTTGCGAACCGGAGCAGCATATTTCATAGCAGGATGAAACTTTGGTGCAAACATAAATCCAAAACCGATATCATTAATAATTTTTTCTACAGTCTTATTTTCCAAATCAAGATTAACACCTGCCTGTTCAAGCAAATCAGATGAGCCACACTTAGAACTGACCGAACGGTTCCCGTGCTTGGC
This sequence comes from uncultured candidate division Zixibacteria bacterium, assembly GCA_913009765.1. The sequence goes on along the minus strand of CAJVYT010000151.1, from coordinate 1,227 downwards.
TACTGTGACACCTGCCGATGATGCCACCAATGCTGCCGCAGTAGAGATATTAAAACTATCGGAGCCGTCTCCCCCGGTTCCGCAACCGTCAACCGCAAAATCATCATGTAATTTTATTTTTTTTGAATGAGAACGCATTGACTGTACACATCCGGCAACTTCATCAGAAGTCTCTCTTTTTTGCTTTAAAGCAAGAAGAAACTGAGCAATCTGTGCATTTTCGGCTTTACCGTCCATAATAATATCCATCGCAGAGGAAGCTTCTGAAATTGAAAGATTATCAGATGATAAAAGTTTTTGTATATACTTTTCCATTATAATAGATGTAAGAAATTTCGTAAAATTTCTTTACCCTCGGGAGTCATAATTGATTCAGGATGAAATTGTACACCGTATAACGGCAGACTGTTATGTTCAATAGCCATTATTATATCATCTTCGGTATATGCTATTATTTTAAATTCTTTCGGAAGTGAATCTTTATCAACAATGAGAGAATGGTATCTTGTAGCTACAAATGGGTTGGGAACATTTTTAAATAGTTTAGATTTTGTATGAATTATCTGTGATGTTTTTCCATGCATAAGCGTAGGAGCATAATCAATTTTCCCACCATACACTTGAGCAATCGCCTGATAACCCAAACAAACACCAAAAATCGGAATCGACCCGTTTGTTTGCAAAATTAAATCATTCATAATACCGGCATTTTCCGGTCGCCCGGGTCCTGGCGAAAGTACAATCCCCTGCGGCTCTATAGCAAGTAACTCATCTATAGTGATTTCATCATTACGAAAAACTTCCAACTCGGCACCCAACTCCGACAAATACTGCACCAAGTTATAGGTAAACGAATCATAATTATCAAGCATCACCAACATCTACGAATCAACTCCCATCACCGCTTCCATAAGAACTTTTGCTTTAGACTCTGTTTCTTTAAATTCTTTTAATGGCTTGGAATCTGCAACAATACCGGCACCTGCCTGCATAAAATATCTGTTATCTTTTTTCACTACTGTTCTAATCGCTATACACGAATCAAAATTCCCCCAAAAATCTAAATATGCTATTGAACCGGCATAGACAGAGCGTCTTTCTTTTTCAAGCTCATAGATCGGAAGAGCGTCGTGTAGGGAAAGAGTGTAGATCTCGGTGGTCGCCGTATCATTAAAAAAAAAAAAAAAATATAATATTACAATTACGTATTATATCTAACAACGTATC
>CAJVYT010000150.1 GCA_913009765.1 uncultured candidate division Zixibacteria bacterium | reverse complement strand
TATGGCGGTTGACTCCAAGGCCGATAAGCGCCAGGCCGGAATGAGAGGTGTAGAATTCATCGTTTGATTTTTCTAGGATAAATCGTTTCATTTTTTGCACCTGCTGAGTGAATTTTTTCTACAGGTGCATATTGCAACATTTTCAATTAAAAATCAAGAGGTTAAGTTGATTAAAGCAGCATTTTTTCTGTAGTTTTCTCACGGATCCAGGATTTTATTAGGGCCGTCCGGGAATAACTGCAAATGGACGTTTCCCATCTCACACATTGATACTATTTGCTACAGGAATTCACGGTAAATAGGATGCCTCGGCTTGGCTATAACGCGATTTAGTGCGGACTTGGCCACGCGAATTTTTTCATTATCATTGGTTTGTAGTCCGTAACAATATTCAAGTGCACATTTCCAGAGGCCAACAACAGCAATATTTTTGTTCCAGTTACCATTCCATCCTTGATAGTACTTGGAAAGGATGGGATAGAGAGAATCACCCCAATACATCCATAGCCACAAAAAATCTTGCCAAGGTTCTGCCCATGCAAGATCAGTCCAATCTATTACTGCGATCTGTGATGCGGACTGTAATATATGTGCAGGGCGCAAATCATTGTGTATGCATGCTTGTAATGAATCTGACTCATCTATGTTGATAGTGAAAACCTTGCTTAGTAAATGCTGTACATCAGGAGATAGATGTCCCCAAATTTTCTTTAGTGCGTCGTTTGCTACTTGACGAAATTCTATCAGGTCAAAGGTATTGTTAAGGTCAATATCATGTTTTTGATAAATTTTATGAAATCCACTACAGAACTTAACGACATCAGCTATGGCTTTCAGGGAATTGAGGTTCTGAGCTATCTCAGCTTCTATAATAAGCGGATAACTGCCGATAAGTCCCCCAGCAATAGAACACTCGATCGCCAATTTATACTCTGGAACTGCAATGTCAAATTGCCCTTGTAGCAATTCCAAGAACCGCACTTCCTCACGCATTCTAGCAGCCACATTCTGTCGCTTTGCAACCCTGACAATTTGTGTTTCATTCAGCAAGAAAACGTAACAGTCCCAACCTGAATGAAGTCTACGAAGTTGCTGTACCGCAGTATTGTTTGCCTCAAGTATAGTCCGCACATCAGCTTCAGACACATCAGACCCTACATTCCACATATTATTATTTAGCTGAATCATGATCTAAAAGCCGTTTAACAGCTTTCCATGCCGCCCCAATCCAGGGATTGACATTAATAAATGGCGAAAGCACAAAAAAGCAAGTATACCACAAAGACTTTTTCGGAATAAGGCGGCTTAGCGATGCATTATGCTGGTGCCAATAACCAAGAAAAGTATCCTCCCATATTCGATGATTGCCACACATTCCAGTTCCTAAACAACGTGCAGAATATTCTCTTCGAACCGGTTCTGGTATATTAGCCAACTTTTTCTTGGTCTCTTTTTTTGACGAGTCGATAAAAATTGCTTCAGAAGGAAAACTGCTTTCCATATATGAAGCCCCGTGAATGGCAGACAATGAGTCTAAATAGACCACATTGGGCCAATCTATATCAGCTTTATCTTCAGGATAGATACTTTTATACATATAACGGAGGTAGTCTAAAAACAGCCAGACATATGCGCTTCTTTTCCCTTCAACAATACAAATTTCTCGTCTTTTTTCTCCATCGAGATTTTGTACACAGGCTAACAATGGAAACCCGGTTTTAACCCAAAATGAATTAATAAAATCTGTTTCGGAACGTTCTTCAGATTGGTACAAAGCGTATAATGACGCGAAAAACACATAAGGAGGAATTTCTTTGTAGGGAAAGCTTTTGTATATGGAGTCAAGTTTTTTAGGAACAAAAAGCAGACCGGGAATACTTATATCTCTATATTTATAAAGGTAGTATAAGTTCTCATAGTTTCGGCTAAGACTTTTATAGGCATTTTTAATGGGATCCAATAATGATTGTATTCTTTTGGCTATCCGATCATATGTGTCTTTGGTTGCGGATTTTTTTATTGCCTCGACATACTCGGACATACAGGTCGACTTTATTGGAATAGCAGCTTTTATGTCTATTTGATCATTCAAAAATATACTTAACGCCTCTCTCGTTGTTTTTAGGTAGCTTTCCTGGGTAGCATCCCATCTACCGGTACCTTTCTGGAAGTCACAAATAATTGCTTTTACCTGTTTGTTATCATTAAGAAGGCTCTTCATTTTCTTGGCCATCAATAAATGACCTAAATGATACCGCAATCTATTATTGTTTCGTTGGCAAGGGTTCTCGAGTGACCAGAGAGACCAAAATTCATCATAGCCATCATACTCAACAGGCTCGAATGAAGGAATCTTCCCACGATCAATGTCTTTAATAACACAAACGTCACTTATCATAACACCCCCATAGTGTCTACATTTATCTTTTTAGCAAATCGATCTGCAAACTGTAAAAACTTACCAAAAGTATTTATGCGAACAGCACCTTCGGATGTAATAACATAGCTCTCAGGATAAAATCCCAAGTAAAACATTATGCGTCTAAACAGCTTACCGCCAACATCTACTTTGCAAATTCTATAAAGTTCAAAGAGGGAGTCTGTTAGCAACATTTCAAATCGCCATTTGTTTTCATCTGTCAACTTGGCATATGGCAATAACTCAGCCAGTAACTGCGGAACGGCCCCTGGGTTCTTTATAATATGGTCTACGTCAAAAAAACTAGAACCGTCATGTTGGTAGACGTGACTCTTCTGGATTAAGGACAGTAGAATACGGGCAATACTGGATTCTTCACGTCCAGAAAAACGGCAAACCGTACTCGTACAGGGAGCAAACTGTCCCTTGGAATATTGGCCACGGAAAACTGAGATACGTTGACCGATGTCCATGTCTTCAAAAACAACCACATCTTCTGAGTAGCCGCCTATTTGGCTATATATTTCAGCAGAAAAAAACACATTAGATCCTGCCGTAACGACCCGATCCCAATAAAAATTGGCAATATCAACTTGTGGGGGGCGGAAATGATGAGAAGACAAAAATAGTTCAGTGAACTGCCAGCTACGCCGTTCCAGCAAAGCAAGATGATTTTGCTTCAGCGCGTTAACACTACGCTCTTGGATGCCTCTAATCGCATCTATAGAAGGTTGCTTATCCAATTTTGTCAAAGCCATTCGCATTCGGCCTGTTTGTACCCGTTCTATATCCGCATCTTCGGAGAGCAAAAATACTGGATGGTCTGGCTGAGTGTCACAAATTCTGTATATCGCTGTATCGGCCAGAAGTTTTCGTGCTTTGGCTATTGGGTATTTTTCTGTTTTATGCCAATTATGCTGTAGCATATGGATGGGGAATGAAGGTTTATTCTCTTCAATCCACTCAGATACTGAAATAGCTGTCGGCCCCACCTCGTTACTTCGCCCATTCTCAAGTATGATCAGTTCAAATGCATCAACCATTCTGGAGGTGGTCACGTCATACCCAATTGCTGTCAAGCTAGCTTGTATGCGGAATTCTTCATTTCGAGCAGGAATAAGGCCAATCACCCTAATGGAAGAACTAAGCTGAGGAATTATATTTACATATTTTTTAACGGTGCTCAGCCAGTGATCATGCCAAGAGTCAATATACGTTTGTACAGCAACATGCTGCCGGCGAGGGCATCGATCCGTAGCGGGCGGGACATGATAACCGTTAAATAAGGCTAAGTAATGCTCTAATGATTTAGGTCCGTCCATCTTATTGCTTGTAGTGAAAGTCTAGTCGCTATTGAATTCGTTGATGTCAAAACCACCTCTCCCTGAAACGGTGCATTAACAATCTGAGAAGCATCCTTTTCGGTGATCTGAGATGAATATATTTTGGACAGGAGTCTTTTATCCCACGCCTCTGGCAAGGTATCAATATGTGGAATTAAAGAGATTCCTGCGAATGACTCAATGTGTCGAGCCCGTTGTTGAACTTTATCAAGAGACACACGTAACCAATATGGGACATCAAGATAAAATGCAAACGAAGTATATTCTTTGGTCAGAGATAGTCCTGCTAAACACGCAAGAATATGGTCAATATGCCCCCCAATCCCCAGAGGTAAAAGTAACATGCCTTTCAGGTGCCCGGCCATTTCTCGACGTAGAGAAGATAAGTGCTCGATGTCTTTATCATTTAAAACTCTTTCTGTCAGAAGGACATCCATATCCCGTGTTTTTAAACGTATCGGCCCATCAGACTCATCGAGGTTTATTAACCGGATACTGGCCCCTTGTTTATGATTACGGAATGCCTTATCTTCTTCGTTACGTTTTTTTATAACGCCAGACCTATTAAGCCCTTGGTGAAAAGGACTGTACTCAGACACCGTATAACAGTTTACGATAATGATAGGCGCCACTTTTCGCCGAGTAATAAAATTCCCAAGTGATAGTGCGGCATCATCTTGATGTGGTGATATAATAGTTATTGTTTCCTCGATCATGTTTGGAATTCACTACACGCCAATTTTTCAACTTCCCTATCCATTTTATCTGTATTGAACACTCTGATAATGCTACTTTGATGAACTATCTCAGAATACACTTCCAAATCGTAATTCGATAATTGTTGACCGATTGAAAAACCTGCCGCTTTACATCTAGTCCATCGGCAACGGCGACAAATGAATTCTTTAGGCGGTGATTCTGCACCAAATATCCATTTCCGGTACTGTTGCGCTACACGTCCATCCAAAATTTTCCGAAGCGATTGATCGAAAATGTTTCCAAACACATTGGTCTTATAATAGTCTTGGGCACATAAAAATACATTCCCATCAACAGATACGTTAATAAAACGCGCAGCCAATGAACACCCATTCATCAATTGGCTTTCATGTCTCTGAGGACTAGCATAATCGGGAATATCAATAGTACCCGCGCGATCATCGGTTTCCCATTGTTGAACCGATGCGCCGGGAAACAGTTGCGCTATAGACTCCACAACGCTTTGATTAGGGTTGTTTACTACGATTTTTACAGGCAAGAATTTTATAGATTCACAAAGCTGCGATGCCACTTTTGCAAATTGTTTTGACTGCGTGACGAGCTGGTAATTATTTGCTGTGCATTCTGGAAAATTAACTACGATCTCTAATTTGCCCGCAAACTTAGCGAGTTTTTGGATTGCTTCATGAGTAAGGCCACTGCCATTCGTAAAAAGAGTGATCCTCAATCCTTTTTTTTCCGCAAAGGCAACCATTTCAATAAAGTACGGATGAAGCGTCGGTTCTGAATAATGGTTTAAAGATACAGTTTCTATACCATAAGAGAAAGCCTTGGTGACGATGTGCTGATACTTCTGCACGGGCATAAACTTTACTGATTGTTTATTGTAGGCCGTCGGACAGAACCGACACCTGTGATTACAATGAGAGTTGATTTCTATTTCAATACCACGATAGTTGTGTTCACGAAAAAATTTACTTCTATCTATATGAGTATTTTTCCATGAAAGACAGGACGCAGGATTCCTATTTATCTTAACGACTAGAGCCTTATCAATCAAATAAACTTTGTTCCATACAACATCTAGCAACAGAATAGCTTCAACTTCAGTGAGAGGAGAGAGCAGTTCCTTTTCCTTGCTAATACAGTGCAAGGGCAATTCCAACAAATAAGGAGATAATAAAAAATCCAAATCTCTCATCGTTGTAACTCATCAATATGGCGATCAACTTTTAGAAAGCACTCTGCAACCTGCTCTATAAAAAATTGATCGGGTGCACATCTAAGAATTGTGTTCAAACAAAATGACGAGTCACAATGTGCCTGACTAACAGGAAACCGGGCGATCCTTTGCTTCGCTGAATTATCAGCATGAGGACATGTCCACGGGCATCCTTTACCATAAGCATTCTTTGCCTTAAACACTGTCATTTCAGGCAAGATATACCGTTGCCATACAGTAATATGACTTAGAAGCCCCTCTGCCTCTAGTGCGCTAACAAAACGGTCGCGAACAGCCTTTATATCACCCGAAATGGTATCGCTGTTAAGGCGCAATACATATGCGCTATAGGTACAAAAACAATCTGATGGCTCAAATGGAACAATCAAGGACGAACATTCATGCAGGATATCAGAAAGTAGTTTTGCGTTGGCTCGTTGCCATTGAATGTGCTCATTAGCCTTTGCAAGCTGTCCTCTACCAAATGCCGCCGTGAGATCATTTGAACGATACATCCATCCAAGAGCATAAGCATGATAATCGCGGTCTTGATTCGGGGCTCTTTCTTCGCCAAAACTCCAAAAACGTCTTGCGGCTTCATACATATTTTCGTCATTTGTGACGAACATACCCGCGTCGCCAGCACAAACCGTCTTGTTTTGATTAAAACTAAATGCCGCGCAATGTCCCCAATTCCCCACACGAATATTATGAGCCTCTGTCCCGTGTGATTGACAAGCATCCTCTATCAAATAAAGGTTATGCTTTCTAGCAAATTGACGGATTGCCCGAATATGAGCTGGCGAACCATGCAGGTGAGCTACGATAATAGCTTTAGTGCGAAGTGTCACAGCGCTAGCCAACAACCTCGGATCAAGACCACACGAGTTCCATTCAATGTCAACGAATACAGGGATACAGTTGTGGTGCAATACAACTGTAGCTGTTGATGACCAAGAGTATGCCGGGACAAGCACTTCATCCCCGCAACCGCAATCTGTTGCAGCCAAACACATATGCAGGGCTGCAGTCCCTGAGTTTGTATTTATAGCAAATTTACTCTTGTTCCATTCGGCGAATTCTCTCTCAAAATATTCGCAATTGAGTCCATATGAATGATTGTCTCCATACAGCGAACGTAGAACTAACTTTTCATCATCTTTATCAATTCTTGGCCATATTATCGCAGGAGAAGTTTTAAAAACAGGGGAGCCACCATTTGCTGCCAAAGAATTCATTGCAACTCCTAAATAAGGTTTTGATTATGAAGAATATCCATTATTTTAGTAGCGCCAGAAACATCTAATTCACAACAAGCATGCAAAGAACCTATTTTGTTTTTGTTGTCCAATAAGTCACTAAGTAACTGCTGAAATTTGGCACGTGCAATCGCATCTGTTAAAAAGGCCACCCCCATTTTTTGCGCCATTCTAACCCCTTCGGATTCTTCAATTCCGCCAGGCAATTCGTAAAACGAATCAAAAATATTCCAATTAATCTCCGATAACTTCGGGAATATTTTTCGGTATCGACTTATTTGTAAGTGCTGACTGTAGTTCAAAGGAAGAATGAATGCAGTTGGAACTTGTGCAATAAAGCTTTCGTAAACAATAGACATCCCCGGAACGGTCAAGAGAATCTCACATTTCGCCAATTCAGATTGAAATACTTGAATAGACAGACTTGCTATATTGACATTAGATACCTTCGGTAACATTTTTTTAAGCTTTATAGCCATGGCGTGGCTGGTTCTGATATCTACCGTAATCAAGCTTTTGTTTTTTTCGGCGAAGTTAATTATTTCTTCACACATCGCCAATGCTAAGGAGATATTTGTACCAAGCGGAGACAACATTCCTCCTAAGTTTACAAGAATCCTGCCATGCTGCACTTTGCCCTGATCTCGTATAGCAGTAAATTCGGCGACTTGTGGAATCATAAGTATAGACTCACTGCATATCCGTGAAACTATTCCAGATACACCTGGAAATTCTAACGCCAAATACAGATCGCATCTTCCGATAATATCCGGAAGCGACTCCCACATCCACAACAATGGATCTACGAACACAAGGGGTTTCTCCGAGAAGTCGGTTTTACACATTTTGGCAAAGTCAAAATCACAAACTGAAATAATTAAATCCGCCGATAAAAGTGCATCTGATATATCCTCGGCAGCATTCATGTCGATCACACAAGAAAATATGTCGAGTTCTGCATTTAGCAGTTCCAAAGAAGGATTTTTACCTACAGCTATAATTGTGCAATCAGGCTGGTTTCGCAACAGTCGGCCTATCGCTATTGCAATTGATGTGGGGCCATAACAAAAAGGAACGCTTTGAATGACAATTTTCTTCATCAGCTTCCCTAATTCAACTCGTCTAACATCTCGAATGCTGTTTCAATAATTAGCTCTGATGTTATGTGTGAGCAATGAATCCAAGGCTTCTGTTGCAATAATCCTTGTGTGAGCAAGCAATGATTAGAAATGTTGGGCATAAATACAGCTGTTGGTTTCTGCTTAGTAGCGGCATAACCTAGCTCAATAAAGGTGCCATCCGTGCGAAGAGGCAATGCTGTTTCCACGCAATGTGGGAAAATAAACAAAAGAATGTGGGCGCTGTCTATCCATTGCAAATCTCTCCGGGCTATTTCAGCCGGTGCGAAAACAATATTCCCAAAATCTTCTTCAATATGCGCAGAATAAACGTGTGCGCGTTCAGATAATACAGCAAATACCTGTAAAAAAATATCCTGATATTGGACGTTGGGAGATCCTTTTATAGCTAAATGTGTTATCGGGCCTCCGAGGAACACAGTAGGCTTGTCCTCATAAAGTAACATGTTTATCTCTCATTCCTTTTGCGAAAAAACAGCTAAATCGTAGTCAGTGGGATCGGAAGTAAAGCAGGAAAACGGCTTCCCCTATAGCCGCCGCCGGTGTCGAAAAGAATTTTATTCTTGCCGGTTTCGATGTAACAGGCAAAACCCCAGTCGGCGATGAGATCATCGCGGGTGGTCGTGTTGTCATAAACGATGGTTATCTGCAATTTGTTTTCCTGTTTAGCAAACCTCAAATTAAACTCTTATCAAGACTGCCATCCGGCAGCATCCAATCCTGATGATAAATGCCGTTCTCTTCTTTCTGATAACGGACACAACTTTCCCAGTCGCCTTTGCAGTATAATTCGATCCATTTTTTTTGCAAACGCCCTTCTTCGAAATACCATCTCATTGGGACAAAAGGGGACATCCTTAAACAGTTAAATAACTTGACATAAAATATATTTGGCCGTGTCCATACGGCCATACCCAGAATCGCCCGAATAGATACTCCCGGTCTCTTGCATCATGTCATGATCAGAGGAATAGAACGCCGGAAGATATTCAATGATGATAAAGATCGTGAGGACTTTATCGAACGGCTCTCTATTCTCCTGCCTGAAACCAAGGCTCAGTGCTACGCCTCTTTTTATCGAATCACGCCCATTTTTTGTTAAAAAGCGGTCCCGCCGGTATTGCCGCCCTGATGCACAGATTGCTTACCGGTTATGCGGTATCGTTTAACAGAAGGCACCGCCGCCATGGCCAGCTTTTTCAAAACAGATATAAGTCTGTTGAACTGAACCGCTGCGCGGAAAAGACCTCCTCCTCCCCGCCGACACTCTGACCCAACCCACTTATTTTTTCACAGGTTTGATTTCTTCTTTTTTTTCGCTATAACAATACCTTGAAGGTCGACCGCCACGGTTGCCCAAAATCATCATGGAGGTTTTGTTATGGCAAGGAAATATCAGCACGATTTTACCAATCATCTGTACCTGCAACGGGTTGCTCCGAAAACAATGGAG
>CAJVYT010000149.1 GCA_913009765.1 uncultured candidate division Zixibacteria bacterium | reverse complement strand
GGGAACACTATTTAGAGCCTGTCCCATTATAAAGCATGAACGACTGGGATCCTGCTGAACCAGAAATGACTAAATTATTTGAGTAAAACAAACATTCCAGCAGCTTTCACCACAGGAAAAGACCCAATAGTACAATAAAAGGATACCAAAATGTTCTTGGTAATATCAGGACAGAACTTATTTTTTTAGGATGAGAAAATATAACACCACAAAAATTGCAAAAACATGGAAAAAGGTGCACTATAACCCTGAAAGATAACGATCGAATCAGGAGTGCACCTTATGAATAAAATACTACCATTTCAGAATGAACTGTATCAAGTACTTCAGGTTGTTATCAGTGCTGAAGCATGAATTAGTTTTTGTCAATAAATAGGTGACCGAGCTGAGCCAGGCCTAATAATTACCTTTCTTTGACTTACGAAGGTAAGATAAAATGCCTTCTAATACAGTCAGAGTGCCTTTGTTTTGTATATTTTTCGAATTACTAAAGTGAGAAAAGAAATTTATCCTGTAATTCTGATTGTGTGTCTTTAAAAATTCAGACCAGTCTAAGCTGAAAGGGACGGTTCAGAAGCTTATTAACCAAAAGAGGGTCCAGCCATGGGGCGGCCATAGTTTCACGAATAAATTTAATAAAGCCCCGTATTCCATAAGTTTTTACTTTTTCAATCAAAGATACGGAATAGCAGGCCAGAATATTGAATAAATGACCAAAGTGCATTAGGCAATGATACCCGCGCATCGCATTCCAATCATAGGAGAAGCAATGTTCATATTGATATCCGTGGTGTTTCTCCACAAGGAAGCCCTCCTCAATACCCCATCGGTGACGGGCACCTAAATTACAGCGTTCATGAACATTCCCTGCATTCAAAGGTTTACTGGATATCCAGCAATGCCGTGCTCTTTTAGAAACAGTTTTACCATCTTTATCGATTTCTTCCCAACTTTCTTCACAGATAATCATGTGAATAATTTGCTTTTTCGCCTCACCTGGGCCGTAGTAATATTCAATGTCATTTACCCACTCAAAGTGTTGCCTTCTGTTTCCCCATTTCAGTTCAAGTGTGTTATTTTTCTCAAGTTTTTTCAAACCTTCAAATTCTTCCCACACACTTTTTAAAGACTTGTCCTGCAACACAATCATAAACTGCCATTTTTTCTGTAGACAATACTCTATCATTGGTCCATTCGGATACAAGCCGTCCAGTAACAACATTATAGGCAATGCAGGGAATTCCTTTTTTATACGTGAGGTCAACCTATAAAAAGCTTTAAGTTCACAGTCCTGTTTATTTCTTTGCATATCACCTTGTGTGTATTCAAGAAATTCAGTCATCAACGGAATAGTCATTCCATCATGAAAGACAAGACACGCTTCGAGAACGTAAACGTAATACTGTTTTTCTGTACCATTATTTTTAGTTTTTCTCTCCAGACATTCTTCTGCCCACAACCAGCTTCTCGCGAACTTCTGGCTGCCATCCAGAGCAATTGGATAACTTTTATCAATCAAATATCGAACAAACTTTTTGTTCCTGATAAATTTTCGGATCAGATCGATGTAGATACTTTCTATTTCATCAATATCAATACTTGCGAGTAGCCGCATGAGCGTATCATTATGAGGGATGCTTTCCAGTTCAGGAAATAGTAGTTTTAGATTAGAAAAAAACATTGGTCTTGTCATTTCCCGATTGGCTTCGCGTCTGGATGACATCTGGTATATGAAGCAAAGAATTCCGTATATCATAACTACGGCAAGTTTATGTTTCACTTTTTTTGGATTCCGTGGGTCTTTAATCTTTGCCAGCCGGTTTAGAAGAATTGGTAGTTTTTCTCTAAAAATCCTGACCTGTTCGATTACCGCTATTGTCCGATCATCCTTTTCTTCTTCTGCAGTTTCATATTCACTTTTCCTGTTCGGGGTAGTCGTATGGGAACGCGGTTCCAGTCCTTCGGCCCTCTGCTGCTTACGCAATTTCCTTTCAGCTTTTTTCTTTTCTTTTTTTAGTCTTTTTATATCTTCACGATTTGGACGTCGGCTTGGCTTACTCATAGAGTTCCTCATTAACAGTATGCTTTTCGTGAAGAAATGATGCAAAATTATTTGAAAGCGGCTTAACGAAAATCATTTTTGGTGTAGTTTTATAGGATTTCCCTTTACGCACAAGGCCTTCTCCTGTTGTCATGCCCAAATGTTGCCAGCCTGCTCCTTTATAACAGCTTCCTGCGTAATATTCAGGATCAACAAATGTTTCCATTAATACAGGGCTATAGCCCCATTCCCTATACCAGTCATCACCTATGCGTCGTGCAATCTGTCCTAAAATATGGCTGGCAAGATTCTTTATTTGCACCCATGGAAATATTAAAAACCTTGTATTGTTTATGACCCATGGCAGGTTCATTAAGCGCTGATTGTCTGTCCATCCGATCCATTTGTCTCTGACTCCAAGAGATTTTGCTGCTCCGGCAAGTAATACACATCCGAGTATTTTGTTATTGTATTTAATAAAATAACATATATAGCAACCAAATGGTTTTGAGTATCCAAGATAATGGTAACGAAACAGGTATTCGTTAAATAATCCTCTCTCTTCTTTATACCTTACAATTCCCAGTTTGACAGGTTCGAAATCACTGAGCCGTCCGATCAACTCAGGCTGGGGATCCGTTCTGCTCGTTTCTGTTATCTTCCTGACAGTACAATTTTTATTTTGAGGGTACTTTTTTTTTGGTGGAATATGGATCATTCCATCTGCTTCAAGTTTTTTTAGCAGTTTCCGGCAAGCATCTTTTTTTGGTTTACTTGAGGGGGTAAACCATGAGAGGTTCTCGCAAATAGTTTCAGTTAATTCGTTACGCCCCAACCCAGGAAACATCCGGAATGTTTCCACAATTTCATCCAGTTCTTGTGAACTGATCTCCCTTCCACATTGAACTATTGGCACTTTTTCGTTCTGAGACATAGAAGTACTCTCCTTTCCCAGATTATAGTATCAAATAGCTGTTTTTGTGTCTAGCCCCATTTTGCGAAAAGTTTTTTCTCTTTTGCTGTCTAATTCTATTATATAGCTAAAGATAGGAATTCATGCTTCAGTACTGAGAAGAACTGCACCTAAGGGTTTAAGCAAAAATAACATCCCTAATTTAAGTTACGACGCAATTTAATTCCCAGTCATCTCACAACCCCAATAGTAGGAGTACATTCACAATAACCACCCCTTAAAATGTGGACCAAAAAATACCTCAGTGGGGTTTTAGTTGGCCATAATTACTCGTTGCAATTTATGGTATGATTTGATAATTCCATTCACCATGGAAATCTGCTTTAACAAGGTTTACTATAGCCAGTTCTTCATCAGCAACTTTGATACCTTTTTCGTAGACGTTTTCATCGAGCATTGATCGTATCTCAAGCCCCTTGGTTGTTTTCGTGCCAGCGATAAGTTTCACCACCGTTTCTCTCGTAATCAACGGCTTGCCACGCCAGTTTTTCGTAATGTAGCTAAACATCTTGTGCTCGATTTTGTTCCACTTGCTTGTTCCAGGTGGGAAATGACAAACACTGATTTTTAACTCAAGTTCTGTCGACAGTTTTTGCAACTCCGTTTTCCAGAGTCTCACTCGATACCCATTGCTCCCACCACAATCAGCTGTGATGAGTAGTTCCCGGGCATGTGGGTATGTTTTCTTTCCCATTATATACCACCAGCATCGGATACTGTGAACCGCAAACTCGGCCGTATCCGCACTAATACCAACATTCACCCAACCCTTGTTCTTCGATACATCGTAAACACCATATGGGGATACCTTCCCGAGGTTTTTATCCGGAAAATCATGCCCGCTCACCTCTATTGGAGTACCTTTCTTGCGATATTCACATCCTGCATTCTTAAACTCTCCGATGTTCTCCTTCTTTTTGGTGTCTACTGAGATAACCGGATTGTTGTGTGTTTGAAAGTATTTAACCCGTTTGTAAATGTACTTGAATTGTTCATCTCTATCAGGATGATTCGCCCCTTCTTTCGTCTTCTTGTTAGACTGTAAGTTATAGTCCAGATCTGCAAGCAAACTACAAACAGTACGCTGACAGATACTATAGCCTGCGTTCTTCATTTCCTCTGATATCTTGTAGGTACTTTTTGATGTCCATCTCAATGGTGATTCCGGGTCACCGCGGCTATCCGGTTCAACCAGTGATTCCAGATCACTAAGCAAATTCTTATGTGTCTTGGTTAGTTTCTTCCTTCCACCACCTGTTCTCCTGATACGATTAGCTGGCGCACGCTGTTCTTCATCCAACTCCAGTAGTCCCTTCCTTATTGTTTTTGGATCAATTCCCGTACCTTCTGAGACTACGGTGATTCCACCCCGTCCAAAGCTTTTTGCTTCTGTTGCAGCCCACATCCTGCGGCTTCTCTCATTGAGACAGAACGAGATATCATGGTATTTTGTTCTGATATCTTCAACTGTTTTTTTCCTCTGAAATTCCACATTTGTATTATATCATAACTGTTCTAATTGTGGAAGTTATTTTTACTTACTACCTAAGGAGGATGTATGGCAGACCTGATCGGAAGATTTAAATATCCGGGCGATCGATCACTGGTTGAAAAGTTGGTTCAATATCTTAACAGTTCTGATGATTCCGGATTATTCAATATCGATGTTTATTCTCTGGCAGAAAAATAGAAAGTCGATAAAAGAGTTCTGCTGGAGCTGTTTATCCGTGGATTGCATGAAGGAATTTTCATAATGGAATGGGAATATCATTGTCCTCATTGCGGAGGAGTGGCAAATGAATCCTTATCAATTCATGATGCTGCCAGTTCTAACTTTTGTAACGTTTGTAAGGTTAATTTTAATAACAAGCTGGATGATAATATTGAGGTTTTCTTTTCGATCCATCCCGGAGTAAAAAAAGTTTCCATGGAATTTAAAGAAAAATATATGAAAAAAATCAGGGATGATATTATGGCTGACAAGATGTTTATGTGGAAAAAACCGACCGCTGTTAAAGGTGCGGATATTATTCAGAATCCGATTTTCAGAGAATTGATGGGAGAAGAAGTTTTATTACCAGACCAGAGTCTTGAGATTATGAAGACCACTATATTATTTACAGATATTAAGGGATCAACGCAAATGTATACTGATCTGGGAGATTCAAAGGCGTTTCACCTGGTTAGAGATCATTTCAGAATACTTTTTAATGAAATAAAGAAATATAACGGTGTTCCGGTAAAGACAATCGGTGATGCCGTTATGGGATCTTTTACTAACCAGGCGGAAGCTTTAAAAGCCGCTCTGGAATCCCAAAAGTCTTTAATTTCTTATAGGAACAGTAAAACAAAACCGGAAAATGAGAGAATCGAAGTAAAAATCGGCCTTCATACAGGGACCACTCTTGTAGTGAATTTAAACGGTAAACTTGATTATTTTGGAAGTACGGTTAATATGGCCGCCAGAATACAGGGAATAGCAAATCCAAATGAAGTTGTTATTTCGGAAAATATTTTTAAGAATGAAGAAAGCAGAAAGATTATCATTTCCTATACAAAAACTGTAACAAAATCTAAAAGGGTTTTTAAAGGCTTAAACGGAGAATATACAATTTATCAAATAATGTTAAAAAACCTGAACGGATCGATGAATTAGAAATTGATAATTGGATTAAATAGTGCAAAAATCCTTGTCCGGAGTTTAGACTTTATATCTAAACAGGAATGGTCCCATATAAGACGGGCCTGCTGACGGAGATATTTTTTATTGCCCTTAAAATAAAAAATTGTTTGACAGTAACCAATACTTGTAGTATACATAAAGTATGCAATATGGGCATATCCTGTATTGAGTTGAGACGGCCTGTTTTAAAATCAGGATATTAAGAAGGATGTTTCCATGGAGAACGATGTTTGCAGTCTGATAAGAGAACGAATTGTTAATCTCTATTATCAACCGGGCGATCCTCTTAACGAGGTGAAATTGGCGGAGGAGTTTGGAGTCAGCAGAACGCCTATTAGGGAGGCTCTGATCCGCCTCTCATCTGAAAAATCGGTTATCATCATACCCCGCGCAGGAGCCCGGGTTGCTGATATTAATCTTCATGACTTTAAGGTGTTAATCGAAATAAGATTAATTCTGGAACGGGGGGCAGTCCGGCTGGCCGCAATGAAAGCCACCAAGGAACAGATTCATCGTCTGGAGGAACTGAATATGGAGGTTGAACAGGCAGATTATGAAGACCTGTCTGTTATGCTTGATTACGATGTACAATTCCACAAAATTATCCGTGACATTGCAGATAATTCCTATCTAAGTAAATATCTGACCATAGTGATGAATCAATTCATCAGGATAGAAAGAATAATTTCTTATAAACCGGCTATCTTTCAGACTGATCTTCCGAAGTTTATCGAGACCCTGAAACAAAAGGATCCTGATGAAATGGAGAAGCTGATCGAACACCACCTCGAAAACATTGTTAAAAGGGTAAAGGACTATATCAAGACTATATGATACAGGCTGAGAGGAACAACAACCCGGTTCTGCTTAACCGGCGGGATATCGGCCGCTTAAGTTATACCCTCCGGTCCGGCCGTCATATATACCAGTGTCCGTTCGTCATTGACCATACGCCAGGACAGCATCTTCCGGGCATATTTAAGGATCAGTTCCGTGTATTCCTGATTCCCCGCCAAATCATGCAGCTCATCAGGATCGTTTTTAAGATCAAAAAATAATGAGGGAAGATCAGCGAAATGGACATACTTGTATTGTTCATCCCGGATCACGTTAAAAGAACATGCTTCGAAGTCGATACCCAGCTCTTTGTCAGGTGGAGGTGAATATCCCCAGGATTCCTTCATATATCGAAAATCTACTTCCCAATGAACCTCTGTCCGCCATTTTTCCGGTGTTTTGCCCATAATAAAAGGAACAAGGGAACGGCCGTCACACTGTACAGGAATGTCAGCACCAAAAATATCCAGGATGGTCGGTAAGATGTCCACATTCTCCGTAAAAGCATTAACCACCAGACCGCGTTTCTGCTGATCTTTTTCATCCGGTAAATGTATAATAAAGGGTATATGGAAACTCTGATCAAAGTAAGCAGACGGCGGCAGCAAATGATGGTCCCCCAGTTGAGCTCCGTGATCGCTTAAAAATACGATGACTGTATTTTTATATTCATCATTCTCTTTTAGCAGTGCAATAATTTTACCGATATTATCGTCGAGTTCCGTTATAAGTCCGTAATATGTAGCACGTAACTGCCGCATTGATTTTTCATCTCTCGGGTATATACCGGCATGATAATAGCCATTATTTAAATCCTGGTTCAGCAGATAAGCAAGATAAGGGTGCTGCTTTGCTTCTTCTTCCGGCGAAGATGCCCGCTTAAAATCCGGAACATCATCGGGATGGTAAAGAAAATTGTAAGGTTCAGGTGCAAGAAAGGGGCGGTGCGGTTTAAGATAACTGACATGAAGAAACCATGGTTTCCTGCCCGGCCTCCTGATAAACTGAAGAGCCTTGTAGGTAATAAAAGCGGTATCGCTTTCTTCTTTCGAATAACAAGCGGGGGCATAGGTTTTCCCCCGTGCTTCTGCCCCCGGATATCCGTCTACGGATTTATAATATAGGTCACGGGGATTTTCCGGAACCGTATAACCCTGTTCTTCAAGCCATAATGCCCATGATTCCGGAGAAATGGTCGATACCTCCAGAAACTTGTTAAACCCGGGAAGAATACCACTCCAGTTCTTAAGTGCCGGATCTTGCGGAGAATACAAACGCGGGTCCGGCGTGGTATCGGTATATCCGATTAAGCAGGGATCATAACCAAGTTTTCTCAGCTCCAGTGCGATATTGGTGTGGCGTGCATCGAGTGGTATCCCGTTTTCCACGGAACGGTGGTTTTGGAGATACATTCCTGTGTAGAGCGACGCCCGGCTCGGACCGCATGGTATGCATTGAGTAAAGTGGTTTCGGAAGAGAATGCCTCCGGCGGCAAGAGAGTCCAGATTTGGTGTTTTAACAGTGGAGTGTCCCAGAATAGACAAACATTCTCCTCTCCATTGATCTACAGTAATGAACAATATATTCATCGGTTTCATAATCTTCTTAATTGCTCCTTTTAAAAACTATTAAGAGGTTATAGCTTTAAAGTCGGATCCAGCCGGTCGCGGACCCAGTCCCCAAGAATGCTCATAGCGAGGGTTGCAAGAAAGATAGTAACACCCGGTGAAACGGTAATCCACCAGGCAGTAGTAAGATAGTCCCTGCCGAATCCAAGCATGTTTCCGAGGCTCGTCAGCGGAGGCTGGATGCCGATGCCGAGAAAGCTTAAAGAACTCTCCAGGATGACGGTGCCCGGAAAGTTAAGGGTCATATTTACAATTAACGCGCTGGATATATTCGGAAGAATATGCCTCAGGTAGATCCTTATCGGCGTTGCACCAAGGGTGTTGACTGCAACTGCATACCCATGGGTCATTGCGGTTAATGTTAGTCCCCGTGTCAGCCGGGCATAGCGTTCCCACCCATAGATACCCATCAGACCAATAAATAAGGTCAGGTTGTTGCCAAAAAAGGCGAGAAATGCCAATGCAATGATGAAAAAGGGCAGAGAAGCCTGAAAATCAATACCGGCCATCACAATGTCGTCAATCCAGCCGCGAAAATGAGCCGCCACAAAGCCCAGTGAGGTACCCAGAATTGCACCGATGACGGTACCCAAAAATGCAACCAATAGACTCATGCGGATAGAAAAAATAAGACGGCTTAAGACATCGCGTCCGAGATCGTCGGTGCCGAGCAGATGGTTCCAATTCCCTCCTGCCAGCAAAACCGGCGCCTGCAGCCGTTCCTGCAGATCGATCGCCGTGAAATCGTAGGGAGAAATAAGCGGTGCAAAAACAGCGACGAAAATCATGAACAGTAACCATAGTGCTGCAATTATGGCAATCGGAGGGTAACGCTCGAAAAAGCGGCGAATCCGGGTTCGAAAGTCGTCCCGGGGCTGCTCTGCAGAGAGTGTTAATGTCGATTCAGCTTGTGATTTGTTAGTCATGGTATATCCTATCATTCTTCTGACCGGAGATCCCGAATCCGCGGGTCCAGCCATCCATACGCAAGGTCGACTATTAGATTAGCGGTTACCATGGATAGCGAAATTAATAGTACGATGACCTGAACCACAGCCAGATCCCGGTTAGCTACCGAACTGACCAAAAGCCGGCCTACACCGGGCCACGCGAATACATTTTCGGTAATGACGCCTCCGACTATCAGGCTGCCGATAAAGAACCCCGCCATCGTCACGATCGAAATGGCAGCATTCGGCAGAGCGTGTTCCCGTACTACTTTCTTCCAGGGCACACCCTTGGCTATGGCAGTGCGGATGTATGGTTGGTTGAGCACTTCCAGCATCGCCGAGCGTGTAAACCGGGCGAAGACAGCGGCCTCCGCAGTGGACATAGTTATGACCGGCATAATGTAGTGCTGCCAGGTCTCGCTTCCTGCACTGGGCAGTAATCGCAGGGAAACTGAAA
>CAJVYT010000148.1 GCA_913009765.1 uncultured candidate division Zixibacteria bacterium | reverse complement strand
CCTAAATTACAGGGTAGATATGATACCACAGGCGAGGCAAAAGATGTAACTATTAGCGGGGATAATATTTTTGTTGCCGATGGCTCTTACGGTGTGCTTTGGCTTGATATTACCGACCCCAAATCCCCTGTGTTGAAAGGCACATATACAGGGGGAACGGGCTTTGCCGATAAGATTCTCTATTTATCGGGATATATTTATGTGTCCTATGGTAGTGACGGAATTAAGGTATTGAAAAAACCATAATAATTTGCCTAAATATGGATAGATTATTTATATAACGGGTTGCCCCGCACTTACTTTTGCTTAATTACTTTGTGATTGTCAATAGTTTTAAATGCAAAGGTAAGTGCGGGGTAGTCCGCTTTTTTTAAATAAGAGAATGAGCCATAAAGATGGTGCCGCTAAGAGAAACCGCAGTGAAATCATCTCTACCGGTTCAAGTTCAGCTAAGACGATTTTGATGGCAATATAGGATAATCCCCAAAAAATTACCGGAATAAGCAGATAAAGTGATGTACGCTTCATGTCGAAAAGTAATATATAGATATAAATATGGAAGTAATATCTCAAAAAGAAAGTAGTAAATATGCCAAAACAAAAAATATTTGAAAAAATAAGCGAATATGTCGAATTCAAAAAACGTCCATCTGTCTTTTTAAAACCTCAACTTATTATTCATAATAATAAATGGTGTGCCTGGTTTGGAGAGTCTATTGAAAACGGCATCGCAGGATATGGGAAAACTCCGACTGAAGCTTTTCATAATTTTGACTCTAATTTTTATGATTCACCCCCAAGAAGTTAGATGAGAACAATACTGAATATATTCCCATGTTACTGAAAAACATAGCATATTTAATTTGAATGCTGATTTTATTGCAGAAAAAATAATCAATTTACATCTACGATTTGAATTAGCAGAATTGGTAATTCAGCAATTACGTAAAATCTAAATAACCTATCTTTAAGCTAGACAATCCTAATTATTTCTATATATATTAAATAAAATAAAAGGAAATACTATGGATTACAAAACAATACTACGCCATCATCTGGCAACATTGGCATTTCGGACAAACTATGCGATTAAAGATGCAAAAGATAATTATTCATATTTTTCAGCAGGCTATGGTGTGAGAACCCCCTGTGAAATATTAGAGCATATTGTGCAAATGACGAAAGCATCCGATGATATACTCAAAGGTGGTATCTATACTCCAATTGAATTTGGCAGTTAGGAAAATGTTATAACTGAATTTTACAGCTACTTAAAAAAACTCAATACGACAATTACAAATCTTGAAAATGCTGATGAAGAAGTTATATTGAGAGTATATCAGGGACCACTTTCCGATGCCATGACCCACGTAGGACAGCTTATGACTTTACGAAGGATGTCGAATGATCCGCGTGCGGAAACAAATTTTTATCGAGAGCAATCTATTCAAGTTGGGAAGTTTGATTATTAAAGAACCTGTTTATATATTTTTTATCTCTTCTCTTGAATCGATTTAACAGACCGCATTATAAATTGCATTTGACTACTGACCTTATTGAAATCTTCAGATTCTGTTCTTCCAGTTATAAACAATACTGTTTCATCATCATATTGAATACAATCAAATATTGAATATAACTGATATAAAAGTTCAGCGTCACTAGATTTATATCTGCAATTGAGAAGTCCTACCCAATTTGCTCCTTCGTGATCGTCTATAGTAATTTTGCTATAGGTCCAAGTCTTAAATCTATCAAAACGCATATCTGTCCAACCTGCTTGCATAGATTCTGTAATCTTATTATTGATTTTAGAGGATATTGGATCTTTCAAATAGTCTTTTAAATATTTTTCTGCTTTTATCTCAGTTTTAATTACCCAAACAGACACTAATGGTATTGATAATTCAAATCCATCCACTCCAACAATATCGGTTCGGACATCACCTTTTTTGTTTTTTTCATATTCAACTTTAATCCTGCAACTATTATTATTTTTTTGTGGTTTCCCTCTCCATCCATCAATAATAGTTAGTTGAAAATTATATTTACTATCAACAAATACACCATTTTTTATTTTACCACTTTTAGGACTTCTTCTTCTTCCCGCTTCTGTATTTTGAATTGAAATTAATACACTAAGTGCCAATAAAAGCAATGTTACTTTTTTCAAAACAATTTCCTCCATCAATCATTTATTAATATATATAAATACTCAAACCTAAGAACAATGCATCAATCAATATGAATAAACAATCAAAAAAAAGCCTCTCTAAAATTAGAGAGGCTTTTATAATTGCGTGCACCCACAATCGAATTTATTTTAACAAGTGTTTCAGCCAGCCGGCTCAAACCGGGCAACCTTGCAACACACAGGAGTAAACTACTTACGGCTGCTGCCTTCCAGCCCTGACCGGGTTCATAGGCTTCTGTTGTACAAGACCCAATTCTCAATACTGCTTAACTGTCCCGACAAATCAAAACAAACCCTCAAGTGGGAATTCGACCTCGGTAGAGCGGATTTCCGAGTAACAGGGAGCCACTAATTCCCCGTCTAGCACATATAATTTGTCATTCCTGCGTAGACAACTGTTGAAAAAGTCCAACATCTGTTTCAAGACCCTTCGACTCCGCTCAGGGTGACTTGGAACACAACAACTTATAATTTGTCATACTGAGCGGAGTCAAAGTATGTTCCAAAATAGAAAGTTTTTCAACAAGCCCAAAAACGGGAATCCAGTAATGTCAGATCTTAAAAAGACCTGACCTACACATTCATCAAGCTAATCTTTTTAAATTTTCAAAGAACCTTTTTATTATCTTGAACAGTCAGGAACCCCTTCCTGACTGTTTAATCGTCGAAAAATTCACAACTATCTGCTGCAAATTCAATTGGAGCAGATCGGGATCGAACCGACGACCTCCACGTTGCGAACGTGGCGCTCTCCCAACTGAGCTACTGCCCCGTTAATTAAGCAGACTGAAAGTAATACAGAAAACTTCACAGGTAAAGAGGTTTTTACAAAATAGCACAACTTATTTATTGCTATGGATATTACGTTTTACTCCATTTATATCACAAGCGTAAAATATTCCATTTTCAATATATAATCCCTCAAATTCATCACGAATTTCGTAGTCCTGATTGACCCCGAAAACTTTTCCGTCATATAAAACAGCAATAGAATCTTTTACCGTATGCCCAACGACAATATTCGTAACATTATAATAATCTAAGAGAGAATCAATCTCTACCATAGTTGCCTGTTTATACCTTTTCATATCATAATGATAGCCACGGTACCAAATCGGTCCAAAACTTCCAAATAAATTGCTCAAAGTTGAATCTGCTTTTATTGAATCTCTCGGCGTATCAATATTTTCTCGCATAGAATTATTTATAAATTCTAATAAGTATCCTTTATGCATCATTTTAGGAGAAATCCCGGCATGCACAAAAAGAATACCATTAATAATTTCACATGTATTTTTAGAACGAAGCCAATTACCTAAAACAGTTTTATTAGAATACAAATTAGAAAGTAAACTATCAGAATCTAAAATCTCAGCTGTTATTTTATATCTCTCATTAATATATCGCAAATCACCCTGCAATACCATCATCTCATGGTTTCCCAGCAAAAAATGAACTTCTCCCCCTGCTTTTTCTGCCTCTTGCTCCAATCTATAAATCATCCACAAGATTTCTGTTACTTTGTCTCCCCTATCAAACATGTCACCGTCGACAACAAGATGCCCTTCCCCAAACGACCAATGCAAATTTGAATCAATAATATTATTGTTAATAAGCAACTCGCAAAGATATTCGTATTCGCCATGTATATCTGAAAAAACAAACATTTTGGAAACTGTTTCATATTGGTAATCAGGAACATGATATTGTGTTGATACTTTGTAGTTGCTTAAACTATCAAAAGCAAAGCCATTAAAATCAATCAACACATTTCCGAAAAAATGTTTTTCAACAAGAACCCCATGATTAACATACTGAACATTAATTGTTGAATCGTCAATGTATGAGACATAAGGACCATCATTGATTTCTTCAACTTTAAGAGGAACTTGCAAAGTATCAGACGCATATGTACTAGAAGTTAAGATTAGAATTATTAAAATAATGTAATATTTTTTCATATATCCCTCTATGGATTGATCATTTTCTGAACGATTGGTGTCAAACCTGAGAAGAAAAACTCTACGGCGATAACCATCACAATCAAACCCATCAACCGCATCATAACTTTATTACCGGTTTCGCCTAAGATATTTATTATCTTAGATGCTCCGAACAAGATAAGAAAAGTTAAAAACATTACAACAAGCACAGCAGAAAATAAAGCAATTTTATAATCTACCGTTTGGGCATCTTCCATGAGAATAATTGCGTTGGTAATTGCCCCCGGTCCGCAAATCATCGGAATGGCAAGCGGAGTGATTGAAATATCCTCGACATATTTGTGTATATCCTCTTTATCTACTTTAATTTCACCGATTCGAGCCTGAAGCATATCCAACCCGACAATAAAATAAATAATCCCGCCGACAACCCGAAACGAATTAACCGAAATATTAAAAAATTCAAATAATAGCTGTCCTGATAAAGCAAACATAACAAGTGTAATAAATGCGATGATGGTCGCTTTACGGGCGGTTTTGTTGCGGGCTTTGCTGTCAAGCGATGAGGTCATAGTCATAAAGACCGGCATCACCCCAAGCGGATTTATCAGGGTAAAAAACGATGTGAAGCATAAAAGCCCAAATGTAAGTGTTTCTGACATAAAAGCATATTAGCAAATAACGGTTAAAAAGCAACGGTTATTCTGTATGATTGTTTTTTGAGTAATTTGAACCCCTTTTCGTTAGGTCGGACATTCTTACCCGACATTGGACAGACAAGAATGTCTGTCCTACCAAAGTATTATTAATCGTTGTGTCGGGTGCTTTCATGCTTTGCATGATACACCTGACACGTAATAATCTGTCAGTTCTTTCGCCTATGCGAACAAGCGAATAAAGAACTGACAGAACTTCTAAAGATTATTGTTTGGTGTTTAGTCATTACAGCAAGTCAGGCATATATTTCAAGAACAGGCCAAGAGTTTCATCTTTTAAAAAAGTATGAATAGGAATAAGTAACTTTTTGCTTAATTCCTTCTCTCTTTTTTTATACTCTTCACTCATATAAGTTCCCATAGTAATTACAATCCCACTATCAATTTTTTCATGACTATTATAAGCTAATTCAATTTGCTCTAATGGGTCTAAAGCAGAAATCTCTCCAAACCACATTTTCACTTGAATTGCATTTCTATGCAATACCCCAAGAGCATCTTTTGAGTTACTTATGAAGTCAGCACCTTTTTCAGTCGGACCAGCGTGTTTTTCGACATTATCTTGACCAAACAAAATTTTTAAAATCTCATTAATTGGAGTTTCAAACTCAGTAGCATTATACTTCTCTTTTAGTTCTTTTTCCAAATGTAACTTAGACAGTTTTTTTATATCAAATAATTTTTCTTGAATTGGAGTTGGTTTAGATAAGTCTTTATTTTGTTTCAAAGCATCAACAATTTTATCAACATCGCTCTTATAACCACTTATATTCCATAATCGCATAGGAGTTTTCATTGTACCTCTTAAAAATGCAGAGACATCTATATGATGAGGATGTATAAATGAATCACCTGTAAGCAACTTCACACCTAAGATATGTCCATAGTCACCAAATTTATTATTTCGTTTGAAACTATATCCCCCGGTAACTTCAGCAATTAACCACTTACCATAATCAGGTAAATTTGGTGTAATTATTATATCACCCACTCGAATACAATCTATTTCAGATGGGTGCATTTTTTTATTTCCTCTCCAACAAGCGATTTGAACCTCCCCCGAATTGACGGACAGCAAGTTAAGGAGTATATTCCGTTATAGGAGGTGTCCAATGACACAAAGACGTAAATATGACCGTCAATTTAAAATAGAAGCTGTTCGTTTAGTAACAGAGAATGGTCGCAAAGCAACAGAGGTAGCCCGAGATTTGGGAATTAATGTCAATCAATTGTATTTGTGGAAGAAACAATTAGCAGAAGATCCGAAAGAAGCATTTCCAGGTCTTGGTAATTTGAAAGAATCAGATGCCGAACTTCGCAAACTTCAGCGAGAACTTGCTGATGTACAGGAGGAGCGTGACATCCTAAAAAAAGCCTTGGCCATTTTCTCGAAAAAACCTCGATGAAATATCAGTTTATAGAGAATCACCGCTTGTCATTGAAGGTTTTGAAGATGTGCCAAGTCTTACAAGTATCACCAAGCGGTTACTATGATTGGCGTACTCGTCCTGAGAGTAAACAGTCAGTAGCTAACAGAATACTGTTGTCTCATATCCGTATTGTTCACAAGAGAAGCCGTGAGAACTACGGTTCCCCTCGTGTGACAGATGAACTCAACGATACAGGTATTCCCTGCGGAGAGAATCGGATTGAGAAGTTGATGCGTGATAACAATATAAGAGCGAAACGGAGTAAGAAGTTTAAAGCAACAACCAATTCAAAACATAACTATCCTGTTGCTGATAATCTTTTGAATCGTCAGTTTGAAGTCAGTTCACCAAATACAGTCTGGGTTTCTGATATAACCTATATTTGGACAACTGAGGGTTGGCTCTATCTTGCCGGAGTTATTGATCTGCATTCCCGCATGGTTATTGGCTGGTCGATGAGCAAACGTATGACAGAACAACTTACTCTTGATGCGTTAAGCCATGCGATACAAAGAAGACAACCGTCAGATCGGTTACTTCATCATTCAGATAGAGGCAGCCAGTACGCCTCAAAGAACTATCAGAAGCTATTGAAAGTAAATAATATAACATGCTCAATGAGCCGTAAGGGTAATTGTTGGGATAATGCGGTGATGGAATCGTTCTTTGCTACTTTAAAGACAGAGTTGATATATCATGAAAAATTTATAACAAGAAAGGATGCGAAACTGAAGATATTTGAGTATATTGAATTGTTTTATAACCGTAACCGTCGTCATTCGAGCTTAGGATACAAAAGTCCGGCTCAATTTGAAATGATGACATAACATACTTAACTCCGTATCCGTTTTTGCGGGGGAAGTCCACTATATTATCTATATCCTTGGGGGATTACATCATTTTTAACAATCTTATGTTATAAATTCGAGATTGAATTGAAAGACTTACCCGAAAATATTAAAAGTCTAACAAGTTATGTTAAATATGGTTTAAATAATTCAACAAGTTGCTTAGCAAGATCGCTGGGTATAAAAGGTCGTTATGTATCTACTTATTTATATGAGAAATCAAACTATTTAACTGGAAAAGCATTTATAAAGTGGTTGTCAAACTTAACCAACGAAGAAATTGATATTTTTGATGTCTCAGATTTTGATAAAGAAAATATTAGCAATATTTCATTAAAATTAACACCGAATAGCTATAGAGAAATTCCAGATTTATTTGAATTTCAAGTTAAAGGAACTGTATTTAATGATGAATGGTGTACCGCTTCAAAAACTATTAAAATTGGTGAAAAATTACTAATACAACGAGAATATGACAATAAATTTGATCCATCAGCTATACAAGTTTTTAGAGATAGTAATCCAATAGGTTATATCCCTCGTGAGTACTCTAAAATACTATCTGCTGAAATTGATATTGAAGAAACAAAATATAATCTTGTCGTATCGAACATTTCAGAAAATGAAAATTTTAATGAAATTAAAGTTAAAATGACTACGAAATTCAAATATTAGTGAATTAAATCAATTATATAACTAAGCGGCAGTTCTAAAATAGTCCACGATAGCCCGCCATAATAAATCGTTTTTACAAATACAAAACTTTCCAAATATTTTGATTCGTAATATATACTAAATGCTATAGGGTTCAACTGCCGGTAGTTACATTTCTCTACGGTTGACTATGTTTCAATAATATAATATACTCATAAATTATGGATATACATTCTTCAAAACAGTCCCAATTGTCCAATCCTCACGATTGGGTTGATAAGCATGGTGATGCTCTTTATGGTTATGCTTTTAGATATTTAAGTGATCGTTCTGTTTCTGAAGATTTAGTGCAAGAAACACTTTTGGCGGCACTCAAGGGACAAGCATCTTTTTCCGGTTCATCATCGGAACGTACATGGTTAATCGGTATTCTCAAAAATAAAATTGTTGACCATTATCGGAAAACAGGTAAAGAAGTAAAACTAACTAACCCAGAGCAGGTTTCTTCCTCTTTCGGCGATACTGATTATATCTCAACCGGTTCAGATGCGGGGAGCTGGCTGCCACATCGCAAACCCAAGGCATGGGCGGTTGACTCAAACGATCCTGTAGAGCAGCAACAATTTTGGGCATATCTTCACAACTGTCTTGAAAATATTGATACTAAATTGGCTAAAGTTTATACTTTACGGGATATTCAGGAAATAGAATACCAAGAAGTTTGTAACGTTTTGGCTGTTACTCCGACTAATCTAAGAGTAATGCTGTATCGAGCCCGCAAATTGTTACGACGGTGCTTGGAAACTAATTGGATTGGTTCTGAGAGAACATTTTAAAGAGAATATATTATGAAAAAAATATTTATGAAATTATTAAATAGAATACTTCCATCCTGCCAGGAAGTGTCACACCTGACATCTCAGGCTATGGATGAATCGTTATCTTGGAGAAAGAATTTGGAACTGCGTATGCATCTTCGTATTTGTACTTGGTGTCGGAGAAATTCTGAACAAATTCGTCAAATGCGTACCCTTTCTCATAAGCAAGCTGCAGCCCAAAATGAGCTGGCTACACTTGGTTCTGAAGCCCGAGAAAGAATTGCTAAAATTCTCGATCAAAATAATCAAAAATAATAAATTTGTATACTTGAACTAAAACAATATATAATATATGTCAGAAATGTTTCTAACTGAATCAAATATCAAAGTACCTGCTGTAACTGAAGAACAAATGCGGGAGATTGACCGTATTGCTATTGAAGTGACCGGACCAAATTTATTTCAAATGATGGAAAATGCCGGTCGAAATCTTGCTTTGCAGGCAATAGAAATGATTGGAGAAAATTGGAAACAAGCACGAATTATTCTATTTGCCGGAACCGGTGGAAATGGGGGCGGGGGAATCTGTGCGGCTCGACATCTTGCTAACAGAGGAGCCAATATTGGTCTTGTGGTGACTGATAAAAATAAATTAAGCAAAGTTACCGAGAAGCAGTATCGGATATATTCTGCGACAGATGGGAAGACTCTTCATGATGAAAATACCTTTGATAGTACCCCCGACCTTATCATTGATGCTCTCATAGGGTATAGTCTGCATAATGCTCCACATGGTAAGGTTCATGACCTCATTCAATTTATACATACTTTAAAAGCACCTATCCTCTCATTGGATATACCTTCAGGAGATCGGAAGAGCACACGTCTGAACTCCAGTCACACTGATATATCTCGTATGCCGTCTTCTGCTTGAAAAAAAAAAATAAAAAAATACTAATGCTGAATCCAAATTCCAAACTCGCGTGATCCTCACACTCTCCCTCCCTCTCTGCTAAGCATCACGTTCGCT